>CAMLGR010000049.1 GCA_946479615.1 uncultured Bacteroidota bacterium
GCAACCAGCTGGTGGCTGTCAGGCGCGGACTGGGTACCATCGAGTATAAAAAAAGTTATCGTTGGTGGTATGTGCTGTCTGTATTTTCTTTTATTGCGGCTACGGCGATCGTGCCATCGGCCATCTTCTATTTCCTTTCCTTTAAAGAAGAAAGATTATTGTCATTAAAACGAAGCCAGATAGAATTTGCCGCCGGTTTATTACAAAAATCAAAACGTGATACCGGCACAACGACAGATCATTTTCAACTTTCCTTCCACGAACCATTTTATTTTGAATGCTTCGCAGACAGCATGACCAGGACCAACAGGAATGAACCTATGGGCGATTCATCTGATAACGGGTTTGAGGTTTTATATAAAAGAGTAAAGCCTTCTTTCTCTTCCTATTCGCGTGAGATCGAATTCTTAAAAAATAAATACAATGCTTCTAATGATTTTAACTGGCAATATATGCAGGACCAGTGCCAGCTATTGCTACGATATAAAGTAGCACAGACAAACACTTACCTCGATGGCCGTAGTATGCTATCAATTTACAGCCCGATAGAAACAGGCATGCACAAAACAAAAGAAGCGATTAAAAGGAATATTATGTCTTTTATTCTTTTAATAACTGGCTTACTGACCCTCCTGCTTGCATTTATGTACCTGTTGAACCGGCTGATCAAAAAAGTATTCTTCGATGGCTATGACGATACCGGCTATTACGAACATTTTGAGACACATTTTGTCAAGCTCTTACCGCCTGATGAAAACATATTTGTGATCGGGCTTGTCAATAGCGGCAAATCAAAAGCGATCAAGGGCTACCTGAACGACCAGGATGCCATTGTTACGGAGATCGAGATCGCAAGACTGGCAGACGAAGAGATAAAAGATATTATACCCAAACCCAGCAATCCCGGTGGCACCAAGAATGTAATCCTGATCCGTCACTTTGAAATGTTCATGAATGATATAGCAGTCAGCGAAAAGAAACTCCTGCTGCTCGAAGCATTATTACGGCTGGAAAAAGACCAGGTCATTATTCTTTCTTCGCGTCCCTTTGAATCGATGGTTATCAAAACTCCTCCTGAAGAGAAAGAAAAACCGAAAGACTTTACCGACCGGTGGCTGAACGTCATGAACAAGTTTTATATCGCTTACCATCAATGGGCTGCGGATAACAACGCCGATACCGATGCACTTCGCATCAAAACGGAAAACGATATGCAGGCATTTAGCATTCAAACAGTGCTTGACTTCTGGAACAGGGGCAATACAGGCAGCACAATGAAACAGGTGCCCGGCTACCTGCATATGCAGATCGAACTCTTTTTCAACAGGCTGGATGATGAATGCAGTCACAGTGATTTCCTGCGTGGGCTGCGCGATCCCGTTCTTACCTATATTACCAATGAAAAAGGCGCTTTTTTTACGTTCGATTTTCAATACCGCCGTGAATCGCATATGATGAAAATAATCAAACGGCATTTTAATGATATGTATGAAAATACCTGTCTGAAAATTCAATCGCTTTCCAACAATTATTATATCGCCGCCTGGCAATCACTTACCCGCGACGAGCAACGCACTTTATATGACATTGCACTCGATCAGATGGTGAATCCATCCAACCGCGATACAGCTACCCGGCTGGCAGGATTGGGGTTGGTAAAAAGATTGGAGAATATAGCAGGCTACGAGATCATGAGCAAGAGCTTCCGCAATTTCATCTTTACCCAACTCGACAAAAAAGATGTAAACAGTTTTAAAGAAGAAGCCGCCTCGAAAGGAAGCTGGAGCAGTTTTCAATTGCCGGTATTAATAGTGGTGATCGCGCTGAGTATATTTCTTTTTACCACGCAAAAAGACGCGTTTACCAATATCGTAGCATACCTGGGTGCTGCGCTTGGTGCCATCGGCGCTCTATTAAAATTATTGGGTGTAATGCCATCCAAAGGATCATAGCACATATCTCCGTGGCTCTCTGTGTCTCCTCTGCGGTTCCCTGTGGTATATGCCCTGTAAGAGAGATTCTATTCAAAATCTCTAAAAGACTTTATCCTGTAACCTTATTCCACAAAGAACCGCAGAGTTAGCAGGTGTTTTTACCCTGTTTACCGGGCTGAATAGGATCTGATATTCAAAACAAGGTTTTCCGGGCTTTTACCTTATGAGAAAATCCGGAGGTTTTTACCTTTTATCACTTCATAACTCATTGAAAACAGTAGTTAAGAATCATATCATTCGCTGCCAAACACGCATGACTAATTTGCAGTAAACTATTTTGACCCGTATAGGCATGGAAACCACAAGTCTATGCATGACTAGTAGTTTCCCCTGGTTCAAAAACTGGTGCAGGCGGCTTTTTCGGGGTATTTTTGCTCTTGTTCTGTTACTGAATCGTACTGCGTTCCGGGCTTCATGAAAAGCCTAATTACCGTACCCCCCGGAATCTATATGCAGTAGTCCTACTCCAATATTCTATCCCGAAAGATCTCATCCTGCCTATGTCTGCCACCAGCAATCCAAACCCTCAGGGTCGGCATTGTTTTAATTCAAAATGAAAACGATGTTGAAAAGAAAACTACTTAAAACAGGCCTGTTTACTAACGGCATGATGATCCTTGTGGCTGTTGTAACCACAGCCGGTACATTAGTACCTTCTGCAGGTGTGCGTCAATCGCCCTCCGATACTGCCGCCTGGGTGAAATTCGATCCCCAGTTATTGCAACTGAGCGGCCTTCCTGAAACGGAATTTGCCAATGCTCCTGCTATTACACTCAATAAACAAGCTGAGAAATACGTGAGCCAGTTTGCCAAAGCCAACATCGAGATGCTCGAACTGGTCAGGGAAAGAGGTGTGACTACGTTTCCTGTAATGGACAGTGTATTCAGCCGTTATCATTTACCGCTGGAATTAAAATACCTGGCTGTTATTGAATCGGAACTATCGCCGAAAGCGGTATCACATGTAGGTGCAGCAGGTCCGTGGCAACTAATGCCGGTAACCGCCCGTATGCTTTCCCTGAAAGTAACCGCCAAATACGACGAACGCAAGCACGTTTATAAAAGCACTGTAGCTGCTGCCAAATACCTGCGTGACCTGTATAATGAATTCGGTGACTGGTTACTTGTGATCGCAGCTTATAACTCAGGTCCCGGTGGTGTATATAAAGCCATCAAAAAATCAGGCAGCCGTAATTTCTGGAAATTACAATACTTCCTGCCTGCTGAAACAAGGAACCATGTAAAAAGATTTATTGGTGCACATTATTATTTCGAAGGCGAAGGAAGTGTGACCACCCTTACGAAATCTGAAGTAGAAGTGTATACCAAAAAAATGATCGCTTATGTAGCGGAGCAAAATACTTTGCTGGAAGAAAAATTAATGGCTAAGAACACAGCCCCTGCCAATGAGCCTGGCGCTACTGATAAAATATCACAGCCTGCCGCCATCAATGCAGAACTTAAATCAGCTGAAGAAGAATAAGAGTGATATGTGAGTTGTAAAGGAAGATTTCAAAAGTAAAAGGCGCACTAGATAGTGCGCCTTTTTGACTTTTGAATATTGATCTTTCAATACTGATGAAATGCCTGGCTGATAAATTCGAGCACTACCGGTAAGGAGGCTCTCCAGTAGGTCCAGTTATGGCCGCCGTCGCGGACACGGAATTCATGGGGTATTTCTTTTTTACGCATGGCGATATGCACGAGTGCATTTCCTTCGTATAAGAAGTCATCATCACCACAATCGATATACCAGCGCACCGATTTTTTTAACGTATCGGGAACTGCATTGACGAGGGCCAGCACACTCTGGCGCTTATAATATCGCTCGGCTGCAGAATCAGCCAATGCAGGATTATCGCGGCGCAGTTGCGTCTTAGCATCTTCCAGTGTTAAAGGGCCGGTAGCAGCACTCAACGGGCAGGCGGACGAAAATAATTCGGGATGATGCAGGGCATAGGTGAATGTGCCGCCGCCACCCATGCTAAGACCCGAAACGGCACGGTATCTTTTATCACTTTTAATACGGTATTTCTTTTCAACGAAAGGCATCAGTTCTTCAAAGAAAAAATCTTCATAGCGCCAGGTACCGGTTACATTGTTTCCATACCCGCGCTGCCCGGTGTTGGCATCGGGCATTACAATAATCATGGGAGTAGCTTTGCCTTCATTAATGGCTTTGTCGGCAATACTCAATACTTCTCCGAATTGTACCCAGCCGGTCTGGTCATCGCCGGCGCCATGCAGTAAATACAATACCGGGTAGCTGCGATCTGAAGATTCATAATCAGGAGGAAGATAGATGGCAAATTTTCTATCCATCTTTAATATTTTGCTGGACAATGATAGATTATCATATACTTTTCCTGTTTGTGCTGCCGTGAATAATGGCAACAGGGCCATAATGAATACAAAAAGAAGAAACTGCTTTTTCATATTTCGCAATGTTGGTTTGATTTTAAAGATAATTAATCTGCATAGTTAAAAGCCGGAAATATTATCTCTCCCGGCATATTCATTCAGCAACAGTCCTTATTAAAATTTCAGATCGCCGGGAACTTATAAGGCTCCAACCTTATAGGTTCTAACTCCGTGAGCTATTAACCAAAGATTTATGTGAAAAAGAACAGGATAAAATGTTGTTTACTCAAATTTCAATCAACCTATAAGGTGGCACCTTATAGGTTGATTGAAAAAAATTATTCCTCCACTATCCACGATTAAAAAACATTTTAAAATCGGGTTTAAACGGTTGAAATGAACTTATACGTTCCCTACTTCTTACAATTCCCGGATCGCTATGATCCTGCAATTTAATAGCCGATGCATCATGCTTTTCATACACCGCATTTAAAATTAAACCCTATCTTAGTCTCATTCATTTAACTAACCATCGTTTGCAATATGAAATACACAAGAAATGATTTTTTGAAAATGACAGGCATGGGTCTTACCAGTGCAGTGCTGTTCCCTTTGCCATCCACGGGCAGTTTTACCAATTATACTTCTTTTAAAGAAGCAAAATTCAAACTCGGGCTTGCTTCGTATACTTTCCGCAATTTCAGCCTGGACGATACACTTAAATGGTCAAAGCAACTGGGATTAAACAGTATTTCCCTGAAGAGCATGCATATGCCGCTGGAGAGTTCCGAAGCGGATATCAAAAAGATCGCGGAAAAAGTAAGGGCGGCTGGTATCGACCTGTACAGCGCCGGTGTGATTTATATGAAAACGCAAAAGGAACTGGAAACTGCATTTGCCTATGCTGCAACAGCCGGTCTTGGTATGATCGTAGGAGTACCCAATCATGAGCTATTGCCACAGGCAGAAGAAATGGTGAAGAAGTATAATATCAAACTTGCCATTCATAATCATGGTCCCGGTGATAAATTATATACCAGCCCTTCTGATGTCTATGATAAAGTAAAGAATCTCGATAAAAGAATAGGACTTTGCATCGATATCGGTCACGTAGTGCGTATTGGCCTCGATCCTTCGAAAATGATTGAGCAATACAAAGACAGGCTGTATGATATGCATATGAAAGATGAAGACAAAAACACAGCCGAAGGCAGCCCGGTCGAGATCGGTCATGGCGTGATCGATATACCAAAAGTGATTAAATCGTTAAAGAAAATAAACTATGCAGGCGTTGTAGGATTTGAATATGAAAAAGATGCAGACGCTCCTCTTGCCGGTCTTGCAGAATCAGTGGGATATGTGAGAGCGGTGATGAAGATGAGTTAGGTGTTAAGTTTCAGGTTTTAAATTTTAGGGGTTAGGTGTGTTACATCTTTATATTCAGTAGCAATCTTTTTGTATTACAGATTACAACAAGTATCTTTGCGGATTTCTCTAACACCTAACATCACTTCTCCTCGGCCGCAACTGCTTTTGGCTTCTTTCCCAAGTCAAAAGTCAGCCTGGCCCCTGAAAAAGCATACATATCTTTTAATTTCGGGTTACCGCGCACATCTCCTTCCCGGGCGATCGGTGTTGAACGAAAAGCCAGTTCAAATGCCTTTGGGCCTTTTTCCAGCAATATGGTTTCGGGACTTGCATAGGTATCACTGACATCGTCAAGGTAATCAGTAAAGAGAAACCGAAGACCAATTTCAAAACTCAATTCGGTTCGCTCTTTCAATTTTATTTTCCAGCCACCACCAAAAGGAACACATAATTGCGTCAGCGAATATTTCTTTTTATTGGGATATTCCGGCAATCCTTGTCCTTCGGTACTTAACGGGCGCAGGTATGTTTTTTTGTTATCCTTATCGTAGGTATAAGGATTAAAATGAAAAGCCCCAAGTCCCAGAAATACATAAGGAAAAGAAGTATACGATTCCGGGTCGAGAATATTTACTTCGGCACAAATACTCGCTTCCCAGATATCTGTTTTAAAATTAAGATTCCGGTTTCGGATATCGGCTTGCTTATTATCCTTATCATCGGCAGATACACGTGCCCAGGCAAACCCGCCCCTGACCACGATCATATCTCCCGTATTATATTTCAGGTTGATCCCTGCAGCAGGACCGATATTTTTAAATGGAATACTTTTTTGTGTGAGATCGCCCTGGTAGCCGGCAACCCCAGGCATTATCTCCAGTTGCCATTTTACCTGCGCATGCCCGCCGATAGCGGCCAGCAATAGCAGGACAAGACAAGGTTTGGTTCTCATTTTCATTAGTTTGGTTAAGAAGACTGCGACACAGGCAGGTGGGAACGGTCGTTCTTTAAATATAATCTTTTTTAAGAAGAATTTTCAGCCTGATATTTGCAACTCCTCTTTCAACATAAATTATTGCGGATGAAAAAAATTCTTTTTATAGCATTGGCGGCTGTGATAACATCTGTTTCCTGCAGCCCTAAATTATCACCTGATGCAGGCTGGGGCAACCAGCGCTGGGTATTGACCGAATTGAAAGGCGTTCCGGTACAATTAAGCGGAAGTAGGAAAGATGCCTTTATCGAATTCTCTCCTGCCGATAAACGTTTTAGCGGCAATGGCGGCTGTAACCGCATCAATGGAAGTTATACCGTTGAAAAGAAAGATCATATCAGCCTGGGAGAAGTAGTCAGTACCAAAATGAGTTGCAATGATATTTCTTTTGAAAATGCATTCCTGTCTACCCTTTCGGATGTGAATCGCTTTGAAACCGATGGCGGTGTCTTATTGATGAAAAAGAACAAGGAAGTCATTCTTCGTTTTGAAACAAGGGCAAGAGGCAATTAACCGTTTATAGTCCGCCCGGCATAAATATGGGTATTTTTTTACCCACTATTCCAGCTACCCGGTCAAAAGGAGCGAATCCTGCCCTTTTGACCGGCACTTGTTATAACGGATCAATAAAAGTATTTGGCACATATTTTACATTACAAGACTAACAACACCCCCTCATATGAAGCAAGAAGAAAAAGGCAACCTACCACGTAAATCAAAAAGTACCAAATCATTAAAGGACAAGATCCATAAGCACATATCCGATAAAAATGATGTAATTACCGATGATGATCTGAAAAATATACAGGTAGGTGAAGATTCTTTTGAGAAGGAGGCCGGCGCAATTGACGCACTTCCTGACGAAATCGACAAAGGAAGCAAAGAACTTTCCGATTCTGTCGCAAAGAAAAAATTAACCAGTACCTGGGATGTAATTAATGAAGAAGATACTCCGTAAATAAAAAATGAGAAAGGATATAAAACAATGTTTTCCCTTTCTCATTTTTATTTCTTATTCCCTTCCCTGTTTCTTGTTTTATCTTTATCCTCTTACATTATGAGTATGGATAATGAACAGGCAAAAAAAACAGCAGGTACAGAAGCAGTCAATTTAGTAGCACCCGGCATGATCGTCGGGATCGGTTCCGGTACCACCGTTTTTCATTTTATCAATGCACTGGCCGATAAAGTACGCCAGGGTCTTTCCTGCCAGGCAGTTCCCACTTCGTTACATACATTTTCCCTCGCACGTGAACAAGGCATACCGATGCTCACCTTAAATGAAGTACCGGCTATAGATATCGCCATCGACGGAGCAGATGAACTCGATGAACAACTTCAATTGATCAAAGGCGGAGGAGGTGCACTGCTCCAGGAAAAAATGGTGGCTGCTGCTGCCAAAAGGTTTGTTGTGATTGCCGATAATAATAAGCTCAAAAAACAATTGGGAAATTTTCCTTTACCACTCGAAGTGATTCCTTACGGATGGAAACAGGTAGCGAAAAATGTAGAGGAAAAGTATGCGATAAAAACCAGTTTGCGCAGTAAGGAAGGTCAGCCATTTATCTCCGATCATGGGCACTATATACTGGACTGTCATTTTAATACCATTGAAAAGGCAACGGAACTGGATATAGCATTGCACCTGGTTCCCGGTGTAGTGGAAACAGGGTTGTTTATAGGCATGTGCAACGAAGCGATCATTGGTTACCCCGACGGAACTACCCGCAGGCTCCTTCGGCAATAAGATTTATTCGGTAAAATGGTTAGTGGGGAATGGCGAGTGGTGAGTAGGAAGAAAAATCCCTATTTCCTACTAGCTTTTTACCACATAGCGTCTCCGAAGAATTATTCATGAATAGAATGATCGGCATTCCCTGAAAAGCTGAATGATACAGTGATCATTTTTTGCTGCGCACCTTCTACGGTGATATTTCCACCTGATAATAATACATCCGGCTCCAGACTATTCAGGCTCGATACCAATGCATACCCATTGTAATTATTGCGATCCTGGATTTTCAGGATGATAATATCACGGAATCTTTCAGCAGCTACCGAGATATCTCCCTTGTAAGCATTCCTGGCAACAATGTTCATCAATTCACGTATCACAGGCGCTACCATAGCTGTTTCCCTTGTGATTTTTATATCACGTGAAACATGATTTACAATAATACTTTTGGTACGGTGCGCCTCGGTCATGCATTTCCCGAGAAACTGGTTGACCAGTAATTGTAAAGAAATAAGCGATTCATCTTTACCCGGATGCGCACTTTTTTTACCACGCACAGTGTTATTGTTTCCTACAGTTGTTTTCATAAAGAGGGATATTCTTTTTATACGGTATTCAAACAGTCTTTCAATGGATCAGGGTGTAAAGAAAATGAAGTTGTGCTTGTAAAAAAATAGCATATTTCTCTTTTTGTATCCGTATCCTGACGACAGCCGCGATATTTCCCCTGACAGCCCGGTAAGTGTTTTCCAGCAAGAAAAGATTAATATAATATTTGGTTAAAGCAGGATTGATGCTGATCAAGATTAAAGGGAAAATACTCACCTTGAGATCAAAAATCGGCTTATGAAAAAAATATACATTTTTACTTTACTTGTTTTTTTAATCACCGGCTGCAGTAAAGATTTCCTGAAAAAATATGATACAAGGATCGAAGGTGCCTGGCAACTAGTAGATGTAGACCGCCAGGGAATTGGTGGAGGTATCAGTCATCTTGCTTTTATAGATGGACAATTCATATTCGGAGAAGATGGCAGTCTTACTTATAACAGTCCCGGCGGTGCCGTGTATAAAGGAACCTGGGATATCAAGAAGAGGCAGAAAGCGGGCAACCGCGTACATACACTATTGGTATCAGTCGTCGATTTTACATCGCAGGATGTAAAGAGTGAATATTTTGATGAGATCGTTTTTACAGGTACCGACCATTTCAGGGCTTACATTCATGATAATTCCCATAGTTATTCATTTCGTTTCAGGCGAAACTGAAATATAAGGATATAAAAAAACCAGGGGAAAAACCCCTGGCTTAAATTGGCCCTCTTATAAACCAAATATTTTGAGTGTATTTTATTGATTGTAAAGCGTTCTTTCAGCACTGTTTCATTCACGACGGCAGGACAAAGAAAGGTAATAACCGCAGTGTTTCATAGTATTTTCCGCTTTTTTTTAGTAATCTTTCTACTTTTTATAATAATCTCATATTCAATTAGATATACCTGATAACAGGCGGTTGTCCATATAAAAAATCGCTTATATTTCCGGTTTCCAGGTGTTTACTTTTAAACCATTCACTCAGGCGCCCGTGAATTTATAAGCCTGCATAGTAGATTCCGTATGGATCAACTTATACCCTGACAGCAGTCCCTGAAGCGATAACCATCAGCATACTTCCATTACCACCGACCGTTTCAAAGTCGAGATCGATACCGATGATCGCATTAGCGCCGATCCCCTGCGCTTTTTGCTGAAGCTCGCGAAGCGCATCCTCCTTTGCTTCTTCAATCACTCTTTCGTAGGTTTTACTCCTGCCGCCGAATACATCGCGCAGGCCACCCAGGATATCCTTAAAGATATTGGCCCCGATAATGCTTTGCGCATTGACGATGCCGAGGTATTCCTGGACAGGTCTTCCTTCAATCATAGAAGTGGTTGTAATGATCATGTGGTTGGTTTTAGAAAGTAAAATTAGTGACTGGATACCGATTTGGAAGATTTTCCCACAGAATGCCACGGATACGCGGAATGATAACTATGGACGATCCTCCATATCCATGACATTTTTATTCGAATATCAACCCGGAGCATGGCAACATTATTCAATTTTTCCAATTGGTTCAATTCCTTGAAATTTGTTGCCTCAAACAAGCGCCATGATCAAACTGTCTTTTCGTACCGGCACCCGGCTGGTTTTTGTAATTGCTATACTTCTCATTGCACAATCTGCTTTTTGCTGGGGCCTTACCGGTCACCGTGTCGTAGCAGAAATAGCAGAACGCAACCTGACTAAAAAAGCCAAAAAGGAATTATATAAACTGATCGGCAAACAAACACTGGCCTGGTGGTCAAACTGGCCCGATTTTATCAAATCGGATTCTACCTGGAACCATGTTTCCAAATGGCATTATATAGATCTGCCGGGGCATTTATCAAAAGATAGCTTTATCGCACAATTGAAAAGATTGCCGGGGAAAAATCTCTATACACAGATACAGGAAACAAAAGCCCAGTTAAAAGATAAATCATTGCCGATCGAGCAACGCCGTATCGCACTCTATTTCCTTGTCCATTTTGCAGGAGATCTTCACCAGCCTTTACACGTAGGAAGAGATGAGGACCAGGGTGGTAATAAGATCACTGTATATTGGTTCGATCGCAAAACAAATCTTCATTCCGTCTGGGACAATGCCCTGATCGACTACCAGCAATACAGTTATTCTGAATATGCCGGTCTTTTGAATATTTCCGATGCTAATCAAATAAAAAGCATACAGGCTGGTTCACTCGAAGACTGGTTCTATGAATCACACGGGCTTTCCGATGCTATTTATGATGCGACACCCAATGAATCGAAACTCAGTTACAAATACAATTACCAGTTCCAGGATGTATTGAATCAACAATTGCTCCGCGGCGGTCTTCGCCTGGCAGCTTTGCTGAATGATGCGCTGGAATAAATGATTACTTCACTAATCCTTTTGCCTGTTCGGCCATGCACACTGCTGATGTGAGTAATACTTTCTGTTCATCAGGAGTTAATGTCACCGTGACCGCTTTTTTATCTGTACCGGTAAATACAAACTGAGTGACATTCAGCGTAGATAATTTTTGTAAAAAGGTAGGAGTTACCGTACTGCTGTTACGTGCGGTAAAATGGAAATTGCCATCGCAGTTCATACTTCCTGAATTCCTGTACGAAGCCTTGGCCTTGCTGCCTTCAAAATAAACAAATATGGTAGTCTGGTCATCAAGGCATTTCTCCGGTACATTGAAAAAAAGATCGATCTCCTTCTTATCCGCATCGATCGACAGGGAAGCGCCGCGAAGGGCAATAAACCCGGTAGATAGCTTTGTTTCCTTCGTATAAGGATCCGTTTCATTCAATAGTTTACAATCCTGGGCCCCGGCCAGCAGGGGAAAGAAGAATGCGATCAGTAGTACAGGTTTCATGCGTATGATTGATGTCCGAAAATACGATTTCCCTGATTGTAAGACTGTTAAAAAAGAACCGCCTCGGCAATGCATCGGATCGTAAAACTCCCGCCCTGCGGGGCAACGGCAAATGATGGAATTACGTTATATTCATAACCCTGACAACCGGGCTTGCCGCTCAACTAAAAGGATGTGGGATCGCAACTATGAGAAAGGTAGTGTTGATGCTGCTTCTTATTGTTTCCTCTTTAATTGCCAAAGCTGACCATATTACAGGTGGAGAAATGTACTATGTATTTATTGGCAATTCCGGCGGCACGTATAACTATGCGGTTACACTCAAACTTTTTATGCGTTGCAATTCAGGGCGGCAGTTTCCCGATCCGGCTATCATGTCTGTGTTTAACAAACAGGACGGCAATCGTATCACTGATATTTCCATCGCGATCAGTACACGCGAAACGATCCAGCTCACGACATTCGATCCCTGCATTACCGATCCGCCCCAGGTTTGCTACGAGGTAGCCTATTATAATTTCGTCGTGTCGGTTCCTCCTTCTTCTTCCGGCTATACTATTGCCAGCCAAGTCAATTATCGTATCAGGGGTATCAGCAACCTCGACGGCAGCCAGGTAGGTGCCACTTATACCTGCGACATACCGGGCACTATCCCGAGAACGGATGGCCCTTCTAATAACAGTGCTGTATTTACCGGTTCTGACCTGGTGGTGGTCTGCGCAGGCAATTATTTTTCCTACAGCTTTGCAGCGAGAGATCCTGATGGCGACCCGATCCGTTATTCTTTTTGTTCCGCCTACGCCAGTACGAATGGAGGCGCTAACGGATCGCCGGCAGGAATGCCTCCTTACCCTTCTGTTCCTTATAATGGCAATTATTCTTCGTCATTGCCATTGGGCGGCAGCGTATCGATCGATCCCAATACCGGGCTTATCACAGGCATTGCGCCAGCCGGTGGTGTTTACGTAGTAACGGTCTGCGCCGAAGAGATCAGGGGTGGCATAGTGATCGGCACCCAGCGAAAGGATCTGCAAATCAATATAGCCGATTGCAATATCGCCGCAGCAACCCTGGAACGCGATTATATGCTATGCGGCACTACCCGGAATCTTTCTATCAATAATCTTTCGACCAGTCCGCTGATCCGCACAACCGATTGGGAAGTATATAATCCCGCAGGTAATTCCATATTTACATCTACCAATACCACGCTCAATTATACGTTTGCTACCAACGGCGTGTATAAAGTGCGGCTGATCGTTAACCGGGGTGGCGATTGTTCTGATACCACTACAGCACCTGTTTATGTATTCCCGGGGCTGGCACCTGATTTTACCGCCACCGGTATTTGTATTAACAAGCCTACGGTATTTACCGATCAAACAACTTTACTATCCGGTTCTGTTAGTTCATGGGCCTGGGATTTTGGCGAACCCACTACGACACTCGATGTATCCGCATTGCAAAATGATGTATATACTTATCCTTTTACCGGTATAAAAAATATCCGGTTGATCGTAATGACTACGGATGGCTGTCGCGATACAGTGTATAAAACAACAGAGATCATTGACAAACCGAGGATCAACCTGGCGTTTAAGGATACGCTGATCTGTGTAAATGACAGGGTGCAGTTACTCGCCAGCGGTATTGGAAATTTCGTGTGGTCGCCATTGGTGAATATGATTAATTCAACAACAGGTTCTCCTACGGTATCTCCTGTTGTTACTACCAAATATTACGTGGATCTTGAAACTGATGGTTGCCGCAACCGTGATTCGGTATTGGTATCGGTGGTGGATCATGTGACATTGCAGATGATGGCCGATACGACGATTTGCCGGGGCGATACCATTCGTTTACATATTGTTTCAGATGGATTGCAATATGCCTGGACATCTGCAGGGCAGATTATGAACCCTCTTGTTCAAAACCCGATGGTGATCACGCAGGGGACTGTTGTTCCTTACCAGGTGCTCGCTACTATTGGCGGCTGTTCTGCCAGTTCCTCCGTTGATGTTTCTACCGTGGCCTACCCGGTAGCTTATGCAGGCGCTGATACGATTATCTGTTACCATACCGCTGCACAATTGCAGGGTAGTACGGATGGGAGTTCCTGGCAATGGACACCGGCTTCTACGTTATCGAACACGTCTTTATTAAATCCTGTTGCCAAACCGGTAGCTGATTTCACCAATTATATTCTTACGGTGTATGATACCAAAGGTTGCCCTAAGCCCGGTCGCGATACTGTGGGTGTAACGATGTTGCCACGGATCATTCCATTTGCAGGACATGATACAGCAGTAACGATCCAGCAACCTTTACAATTGCATGCTACAGGTGGTGATGCTTATGTATGGTCGCCGCCTTATTCATTGTCGGATCCTTTTATAGCGGACCCCGTTGCCATTTTCGACGATCCATCGGAAGGTCTGCGGTATAAAGTGCAGGTGTTTAATATTGCCGGCTGTTCTGATACAGCTTCGCTGAAGATAAAAGTATTTGCTACGTTGCCAACAGTGTTTGTACCGACTGCTTTTACGCCAAATAACGATGGTAAAAATGATATCCTGCTTCCTGTTGCGGTGGGAATGAAATATGTCGAATACTTTAACATTTACAGCCGCTGGGGACAATTATTATTCAGCACAAAGGGCGGTACCGGCTGGGACGGACGGATCGGAGGGCAACAACAGGGAAGCAATACCTATGTGTGGATGGTAAAAGCGGTGGATTATAATGGAAAAATATACTTCCGGAAAGGAACCGTGACGCTGATAAAATGACTGTGCTGGCTGGAGATGTATTGATTTGGAGATTTGATGATGTAGTGATGTGCTGATCCGGGGATGTCCCGATCCTGGTTACCAGTAAATGATTAAGTGCGGCATTGACACATTTCCAAATCACCAAATCATCACATCCCCCAATCACCAAATTACCACCTCATCACATTATCTTATTGACTATTTTTGCCCTTCCAAAATAAATACAAACTCAATGGCAAAATCCTCCGGCACCTCGAAGAGTACAATGACTTCCGCTTCTTTTGAATTTTTGCGTTCATATATCAACAATGCCTCTCCTGTTGGTTTTGAAACATGGGGACAAAGGTTATGGCTCGATTATGTCAAACCGTTCGTTGACACGACCTATGTCGATCCGTATGGAACAGCTGTAGCTGTGGTTAACCCTGATCATAAATTCAAAGTAGTGATCGAAGCGCATGCCGATGAGATCAGCTGGTTCGTGAATTATATCAATGCTGAAGGATTGATCTATTTAAAAAGAAACGGGGGTGTGGATCACCAGACAGCACCGGCTTCGCGGGTATTGATCCATGGCAAGAAAGGGCCGGTAAAAGCCGTATTCGGATGGCCCGCTATTCATACCCGTCATGGAAGCAGTGATCAGAAAGAACCACAACCTAAAACAGACAATCTCTGGCTGGATTGCGGCGCGCGTAACCGGAAAGAAGTTGAAGCGCTGGGAATTCATATCGGCGCCGTGGTTACTTACCAGGATGGATTTGATGTGCTGGCAAATGATAATTATGTAGGCCGCGCTTTCGATAACCGTATCGGCGGATATATGATTGCTGAAGTAGCACGTTTATTAAAAGAAAATAAAAAGAAACTTCCTTTCGGATTGTATGTCGTCAACGCCGTACAGGAAGAAATAGGATTACGTGGCGCTGAAATGATCGCCCGCCGGATCAAACCCGATATTGCCATTGTTACCGATGTAACACATGATACCACTACACCCATGATCAATAAGAATATAGAAGGCGATGTAATGTGTGGCAAAGGGCCTTCTCTCTCCTATGCACCTGCGGTTCACAACAAACTGCTCGGGCTGGTAGAAGAAGTGGCCGCCAATAAAAAAATACCTGTGCAGTGGCGCGCATTGAGCCGCAGTACGGGTACTGATACCGATTCGTTTGCCTATGCTAATGACGGATGTCCTTCGGTATTGATCTCTATCCCGCTGCGCTATATGCATACAACGGTAGAAATGCTGCACCGGGATGATATCGATAATACGATTAAACTGATGTATGAAACCTTATTAACGCTGAGCCCTAAAACCAATCTCAGCTACCTGTAATGCAACATTTTCTTTTATATATCGATCCGGGCAGTGGCAGTTACCTGGCACAGATCATTGGTGCAGCTGCATTGGGCGTCGTATTCTTTTTTAAAAATATCAAACTGTATATACGTTCTATTTTTAAAAGATCGCCGAAAAAAGAAGACAAATGAAATTTGGAAATTGGAAAATTTGATGATTCGGAGATTTACTTCGTGAGAAATGGCCTCCTTTAAAGAAATTTCCAAATCTCCAAATTCTCTAATCCTTTTAATTTCTTATTCCAACCATTTACTCCGCCATGTCAGCCATCATCATCCCCCATCCTTCTTCTTATCGCGATCCTTCGGGATATATCTTTGAGAAGGATGGAATACTGTACCGGCAGGTGAATCTTTCTTTTAAAGAATCCTTTGATCATTTTATAAAAAGCGGTTGCTACCGGCACCTCGTCAGTCGCGGATTGCTTGTTCCGCATGAAGAGATGCGCCAGAACCTTACCGGCGATCCTGATTTCTATATCACGTTAAAACCGGAGAAAGTTCCTTTTATCAGTTATCCCTACGAATGGAGCTTTGATATGCTGAAAGATGCGGCGCTGCTGACATTACAACTGGTAAGGGAGACATTGCAATTTGGCATCATCCTGAAAGATGCAACGCCTTATAATATCCAATGGATGAATGGCCGGCTCACCTTTATCGACACTTTATCATTTGATACTTATACGGAAACACCCTGGATCGCTTATCGCCAGTTTTGCGAGAATTTTCTCGGCCCTCTCCTGCTGATGCATTACAGCAAACAACCTTTGCAGCATTTATCACTGGCATGGCCCGATGGCATCCCTGTAGCTGTTATCCGGTCATTACTACCCAAAAAAACAAAATTTTCCCTGCATATTTACCTGCATATTCATCTGCATGCGAAGATGGCGAACAGGAAAAAAGCAACTGCCATCACAGCAGCCAGATTTAAACAACAAAAACTGCTTAACCTGATCAGTAGCCTGGAAACGCTGATCCTGAAATTAAAACCACCGGCACAACAAACTGTATGGTCGGGTTATTACGCAGAAGCATCGCAACGAAACGATTACCTCGAACAAAAGAAAAGGATCATCAACGACTGGGTAACTGAACTGCGGCCGGTAAAAACAGCTGCCGATCTGGGTGCGAATGAAGGTGTTTTTTCCAAACTCCTGGCAGCAAAAGATATTCAAACCATCGCGACGGATTTCGACCCCATCTGTATCAATACACTCTATAACGAAATAAAAAAAACGGGGATTAAGAATATTCATCCCTTCGTGCTGGACCTTGCTAATCCAAGTCCGGCTATTGGTATGAATAATGAAGAACACAGCTCTTTATCTGCCCGGCTTGATGCTGACCTGTTGCTGGTACTGGCAGTGATCCACCATCTTTCCATAACAAAAAATATTCCTTTTCACCGTGTTGCTGATCTGTTGCAGAAATCATGTCGTCACCTTATTATCGAATTTGTTCCCCTGGACGATGAAAAAGCACAGCAACTCGCCAGTCAGAAACCGGGCGTGTATGCCGATTATACTATTGTCAATTTCGAAACAGCCTTTACCCGGTATTTTACTATTGATAAAAGAGAGATGATCGGAGACAGCGGCCGCACTTTATACCTGATGACGAACAAAACAAATCACCATTGATATGAAAAAAAGCATTTTCTTTCCGTGGTATGTTTTTTTGTTGCCTTTATTTTATATCCTGCATGCCAATAACAGTTATTTTTCATTGATCGCATTCAATGTATCTGCCCGCTATTTATTTTACTACCTGGTGCTGGCTGGTGCTTGTTTTATAATTGGCCGTTTGTTTCTCCGGAATAATATCAAAGCCGGTATATGGGCGGCATCCTTTCTTATCATCTTTTTCTTCTTTGGATCTTTTTATGATTTTTTACACTCTCTCCGGCTTCCTTCATTTCTTAGTTCCTATACTTTCCTGTTAAGTCTTATCGTTATTATATTGATTGTTCTTTTGATCGTATTAAGAAAAAGAGAAGTGCCATTAAAACTAAACCGGTTCTTTCTCCTGCTTTTTGTATTACTTGTCCTGTTTGAAGCCGGTGAATTGATCTATAATTATTTTACCGGAAAAGAAAAGAAAGAAAACCTGGCAGGGTATAACCAACCCCCTTCTATAAAACTCGCTGCTGTCAACACTTCGCAGGACCCTGATATCTTCTTTATTATCTTTGATGAATATACAAGTTCACTGGCCCTCGGAAAATACTATCATTTCAATAACAGCGCATTTGATTCATCGATGCTAAACAAAGGCTTTTACATTTCGGTGAAATCACAAAGCAATTACAATTCTACTCCATTATCCATCGGCTCCTGTTTTGACATGCAATATTTTCAGCGCGTATTGGAGAAAGTGCCTAATGATGCACTTACCCTGTTACGCGGTGCGCGCGCTGTTAAAAAAAGTTTTTTGCCGGCTTTGTTACATCAGCATGGATACGAATTGATCAATTATGGTCTCTGCGATCTTGACAATGCGCCGGTAACCGTTACCCCCGTATTTGAAGAATTTATGATCAAGGCGATCTCTCTTGAAACATTATGGGGCCGTATACAACGGGATATTATCTGGAACATTACTGTAAGAATGCCCGGTTATAAAAAGATAAAACCGGCCGATGCATCACATATCGAAAGAAATAAAAAGAACTATACGCGTTTTATCAATGAACTTGGCAAAGAAAGCGACAAGCCCCGGTTTGTAATGGGTCATTTGTTATTACCCCGCCGTCCCGCGGCTGTGGATCGTTATGGCCATCCCCGCATGGTTTCGATGGATGATTATGCCGACAGTACGCATGACCGCCTTTACCTGGAACAACTGATCTATGCCAACACACTGATCGATTCGCTGGCACAAACGGCCGTAAAAGCACGTAAGCGCCCGCTGGTGCTTATTATCGAGGGTGATCATGGCAACCGCTATGCAGAATGGGGAAGACATATCCGGGAAAAACAATTTATGAATCTGAATATGTATTATTTTTCCGACAGGAATTATAGTTCGCTGTATGACAGCATCAGCCCGGTGAATACGTTCCGGGTGGTGTTCAATAAATATTTCAATACCAACCTTCCTTTACTGAAAGATTCAACTATTCTTTTGGATTAAGAACAGGTGCACCAACTATGTCTACCAACAAGCATTCCATACTATTGGCTGGTCTTATCAACCTGGTGGTTTTTGCTGTTCTTTTTTTGATCATCTATCCTATTTATAATTCCAGGGAAGATGTGTTTGCATTATACCTGCTGAGTGGTGGTTTTGGAAGCGATCCTACCGAGATGCTGCATTACAATCACCTGATGCATCCTTTTTTAGGTTGGCTGATCAGGGATCTGTTTGTTTTCAATGCGCATATCAACTGGTATACGCTGGCACTGGTATTTGCACATTATATTTCCTGTACACTTATCCTGGCCACTGTTATTCAGAAAAAGAATAACCTTGTCTCTTATCTTTCCTATGCAGTCCTGTTTATCGTATTTGAAGGTTACTTTTTATTATTCCCTGACTTTACAGGCTCTTCTTTGATACTGGCCACAACAGGATTACTTTTTCTACTGGCTACTTCCTGGTCCGGGTTTCTCCGGTACCGGCATTGCTTATTTGCCGGCGCCTTATTGTTGCTTGCTTCTTTTTACAGGATCCATGCAATGATCCCGCTGGCGGGTCTGGCATTGCCTTTTATATTATTCACGTTACGGCCGCAAGCGAGAAGAAGATCATTGGTAACATTATTACTCTCGGCTCTTTTTATTTTCTTACTGAATAAGGTGCACCAGACCTATTATAAATCGATCAAGCAGGACTGGGCCCAGGAAGAAACTTACCGGCAAAAAGGATTCCGTTTTTTTAATGAACAGGGATCTTTAAAAAATCCTTTACCGGGAGAAGCATGGTATGCCGATCATGAATTGATGACGCGGGGAATGTTTATCGACACCTCGCTTATTCCTTCCTCACGTCTCGATAGTATGTACCACGATCTTAAAAAAGCAGGCAATGCAGGCGCAACACTTTCCTCAGCCTGGTGGAAATGGTTTTTGATCAACAACCGTATCTTCTTTGGCTTATCATTGGTTATGCTGGCGCTGTATGGATTCAAAAGAAAATTATTAGCGGCCATGTTGCTTTCTGTTGCATTCCTGGCAGGTGGTCTTGTTTATCTTACAGTTGTTGCCAAGTTTACGCCTTACCTGATGATAGCTGGCTTGTCATTTATCTGCCTGGCTGTTTTTTTATATGGAGAAGCCGGTTTTGTACAATACAACCAGGTGCAGAAAGCGGGATTACTTGTTCTTCTTTCGTTATTGCTGGCATGGGGAAGCATTCATTTATATAGAGCCAGTCAGCAGAATAAAACCCTGGCCTGGCAATTCAAGCAGGAATATGCAGAAATGGAAGAACACCCGGACAAATTATTTATCGGCATGAATTCATTTCATAGCAGTAAATTTTATGTGTTTGATGTGCCTGCAGCTTATCCATTACCCAACTGCCTGTATTCGGAAATGTTTTTAGGGGGGATTGCCGGAAATTCTATGGACCGGTTTGGCATCGGGGATTACAAATCCTTGTTCTCTTCACCGAACGTTTTATTCTGGGGCGAATTATCGCCTGTACAAAAAGAATATTTTGAAAAAATAGCGGGAAGACCGTTACGGTTTTCATTGGTACCTGGGTTTACGCGGGCCAAGGTTTGGCATATTTCCAATTAGGAATGGTTGTTACCAACCGATCCGTTCGCCGAATTTTCCCAGCCCGAAATATTTATTCAGGGTCATATTCAATCCAAACTGGTTATAGGCGGTATTGTTCTGGTATTGCGAACGTGAATATCGTATCTGTAGTTTATTCAAGATCAATGCGGCACCCAAAGAAAAGCCGGTGAGACCATTTCCGTTACCACCGATCACGAGTTCCTTTCTGCGCAGGTAATTATAACCGGCTGTAACTTCCACTTTATCGCCAAGATAAATCGTAGTGGCCAGGACAATGTGCCGGAACAACTGGTCGATGCTGAATTTTTTATCGCTGCCATTGGCAAATCCATTCTGATCGTTAAATGCCTGGTCATTGTAGCGGATATCAAACTGGTGAAGATGATGTGCGGTGAGGGAAAAACCAACGGGTGAATTTTCCAGTCGTTTACTGATACCAGCTTCGAGATCAAACGGGAGATCGCCTGCGTCCGTGCCTTCATATCTTTTTAGCTGGCTGCCCATATTCTTTGCCAGCAGGGAAGCTGAAAAAAGCGAAGAAGTATCATGATATAAAACGCCTACATCTACTGCAATGCCATTGGAACGGAATTGTCCGTAATTGGAATTAATAAATTTGACCGTAATGCCATAGCGCCATTTTTCCAAATAGCTGCGGGAAGCGGATAGTTGCATTACCCAATCAACGGGATGAAGATCGCCATAGACATTCCCGGCGGCATCTGTTTCGCGGATGCTGCCATAATTCAGGTAATTCAATCCCCATAGAAATGTAGTATTGAGCCGGGCATGATGATACCCGAGCGATAAATGATACGCGGATGTACCGGTATAAAAGCTGTTAAACACAGCGTTCATCTGTGTGTGCATAGCAGGTTGAAGGAGGGCGGGGTTATTAAAGGCAAGTCCGACATCATTCGATATATGGGATACATTTACTCCGCCAAGCGCGGTAAGTTGAGGGGTAGCGGGTAATTTCAGAAAATTAAAAATGGTAGTGCCTCCGAGGGTTTGGGCCTGCAGTTGTGAGGAGGAAAAAAGGATGAGTATCAGGGTTTTTAAACGCACTGCTACGAAGATAAATTAAAATCTGTGCCTGTTTGGCACCCGGAATTCCGGGTATTGGGCCAGGAGGTGTCACCTCGATAGTGCATAAACCTTATAGATTCGGAAATAAAAAACCTTTTTCAGCGGGCCAGTGATAGAATCAACATTTATTACTGAGGATTCCCTCGGAAGGTGTCACCTTAATTTATCTTAACATTGCAAACCAGTAATTTTAACAAGGCTGATGCTGAAATACAGAAAAGACATTGACGGACTACGGGCAATTGCCATTCTGCCTGTTATTTTTTATCATTTCTTTATTCCAGGGTTCCAGGGCGGTTTTACAGGCGTTGATATCTTTTTTGTTATCTCCGGCTTCCTGATCGGCTCCTTGCTTTTGTCAGGCTTTGAAGAAAACAAGTTCTCCCTGGCTGCTTTTTATGAAAGAAGAATCCGCCGCATTGTACCAGCCCTGTATACATTGATCTTTACCTGTCTCCTGTTTTCCTTTTTGTTTTTTGACAGCAGCTTCTTGAAAGAACTGGGAAGAACAGCGATGGCAACGATCCTATTTATTTCGAACCTATTATTCTATAATACCACCACGAATTATTTTGCCAGGGAAGGAGGCGGCGATCTTTTACTCCATACATGGTCTTTAGCCATTGAAGAGCAGTTCTATATTTTTTTTCCCGTATTCCTGTTCCTGGTTAATAAGTTCCTCAAAAAGTATGTTCTGCATTTTATAGCACTGCCACTGATCGCATCATTAACGATGAGCGTTTTGTTCACTAAAGGTCATGCTGTCGCTTCGTTTTATTTACCATTGACCCGTGCCTGGGAATTGATGGCAGGTGTATTGATAGCGAAACTAAAATCTCCTGTCATCAACAACAAAGCCAGGGAATTGCTCTGCTTTACCGGCTTGCTTTTATTGCTATTTGGCTTTTTCAGGCTGGACAAGACATCTGTGTTCCCTGGTTACAATGCATTGCTTCCTGTAGCAGGAGCTGCCTTGATCATTTATTTTGGAGATAGCCCCGCTTTGCTGATCAACAGGATGCTGTCGATACGACCACTTGTATTTATCGGGAAAATATCCTATTCACTATATCTCTGGCACTGGCCGGTGAAAATATTCGCGGGATATTTTCTTCCGGAACCGCTAACCATCCCCCAAATACTTTGCCTGCTGGCTATCACACTTATATTATCCCTATTAAGCTGGAAGTTTATTGAACAACCTTTCCGCAGAAAGAAAGGCCCATTGTCCTCACGAAAAAAAGTATTTGCGACAGCTGCGCTGACAACTATATTATTATTGGCTGTTTCATCAACTATCTATTATAACAATGGTTTCCCGGGACGCTCGATAGAAAACAGGCTGATAGACGAAGCAGAGAATGATGGTACCTGGAAACAAACCTGGGATTACCAGGAAGCTACTTTCCAACTCGATTCCACACATATATTACCGCGTATTGGTCAACCGGATGTGACACCTGATTTCATTCTCTGGGGAGATTCTCATGCCGGGATGTTATCTACAGGATTTAATGCAGCTGCCCGTGAAAAAGGGAAAAGTGGTTTTATCGCCGTAACAGTAGGCAACCCGCCGGTTATTCCCGATAAAAACAGAACCACCTATGTTCCCTGGCTGGGAAAAATGAATGCTTCTATCATCCGGTTTATTGCTGCACATACAGAGATCAAAAGAATTTATATCTCCGCGCGGTGGTCGGCTTATCGCAGGGGATCGCTCAGAGATCCCGTTTTAAAAGATGCATTTCCCTTCGATCATGAATTCCAGCGCGTTCTTCATACACTCGATAGCCTGCACCGGGATGTGATCATTATCGATCCATTACCCGAATTACTCCTCGCACCGCGCAGGTATTTCTTTCAAAGTAAATTTTACAATGCACCTATCAATAGTCTTACCCCGACAAAGGATTATCTTCTTTCCTGGAATAAACCGACACAGGACAAACTGGATGATATGGCCAGCCAGTACCATGCGCGACTGATCTCATTAGGCGATCCCTTATTTAATAACGGAAGAATTATACTGCTGGATAATAACCACTTTCTTTACCAGTATTTCCATCATTTATCCTATTGGGGATCTATGAAACTGAAAGACCGGATCAAAGAAGAACTGTAATCAGGTGTTAGATATTAGGTGAGGAAATTCATTTAACACCAAAAACTTAACGCCCGGTATTCGTCATAGTTTAAACCAGCGCCAGTTCCAGCACCTGGTTCATCGTTTTTACATAGTGGAAAGTAATGCCTTTGATAAATTCGGATTCGATTTCCATTACATCTTTTTCATTCTGCCAGCAGAGTATGATCTCTTTTAAACCGGCCCGCTTGGCTGCCAATACTTTTTCTTTGATCCCTCCCACCGGCAATACCTGCCCGCGCAACGTGATCTCGCCCGTCATCGCCAGGAAAGGTTTTATTTTTCTTCCTGTCAATGCTGAAGCAATAGCCGACATCATGGTAATACCTGCACTCGGACCGTCTTTCGGAACAGCACCTTCCGGTACGTGGATATGAATGTTCTTCTTCTCGAATAATTTTGAATCCAGCGTATATTTATTGGCATTGGATTGCAAATACGTCAGCGCCGTACTCGCACTTTCTTTCATCACATTACCCAGGTTACCTGTCAGTTTCAGTTCTCCTTTGCCATCACTAAGACTTACTTCAATAAAGAGAATATCACCTCCTACATACGTCCAGGCAAGACCCACGGCTACACCCGCCATATTCGCCGTCTTATAGATTTCATTGCTGTATCTTGGCTTACCGAGTATTTTTTCAATATCCTCACCGGTTACCGTTGGCTTTAGTTTTCCCTTTGCCACCAGTTGACGGGCCTGGTAACGCATCAGCGATGCCATCATACGATCGAGTTCGCGCACCCCGCTTTCTCTTGTATAATCCTGGATCATTTTCTCCAGCACCTTATCACTGATCTTGAAATTGCTGCTATTTAATCCATGCAATTCCTTCTGCCGGGGTAATAAATGCTGCTTGGCTATTTCTACTTTTTCCTCAACAGCATACCCGCTGAGTTCGATCACTTCCAGCCTGTCGCGCAGTGCCGGTTGTATGTTTTGTATGTTATTCGCCGTAGCAATGAACAAGACCTTGCTCAGGTCGTATTCCATTTCCAGGTAATTATCATAGAATGTATTATTCTGTTCCGGGTCCAGCACTTCCAGTAACGCACTGCTGGGATCGCCACGGAAATCATTACCTACTTTATCTATTTCATCGAGTATCACTACAGGGTTGGAAGTTTTTACTTTCCGTAATGACTGAAGAATACGTCCTGGCATTGCACCGATATATGTTTTACGGTGACCGCGGATTTCACTCTCATCATGCATACCACCCAAACTCAGGCGCACATATTTTCTGCCGATAGCACTGGCAATACTTCTTCCCAATGATGTTTTACCAATACCGGGAGGGCCAACAAAACAAAGGATCGGGCTCTTCATATCGCCTTTCAGTTTCAGTACGGCCAGGTATTCCAGTATCCTTTCTTTTATTTTCTGCATCCCGAAATGATCATTATCCAATGTCTTCTTGGCTTTTTTCAGATCATATTGATCGGCTGTATATTCATCCCAGGGCAGATCGAGCATCAGGTCAAGATGATTGTATACCACTGAATAGTCAGGTGTGGTAGGATGCATCCGTTCCAGCTTCTCGATCCCTTTTTTAAACAAATCCTTTGCAGTTGCGGGCCATTTCTTTGCTTCTGCCTTTTTCTGCATCTGTTTTACTTCCTGCACATTGCTGTCGCCACCCAATTCTTCCTTGATGCTTTTCAATTGCTGTTGCAGGAAGTATTCACGTTGCTGTTTATCGAGCTCTGTTCTTGTCTTGGTAGTGACTTTATTTTTCAGCTCTGCAAACTGTAATTCTTTTTGCAGCAATTGCATTAAAAGATCAGCTCTTTCCCTGATATTATTCAGTTCGAGTAATTTTTGCTTCTCTTTGATATCCGTATTGAGATTACTGGAAACAAAATGGATCAGGAAAGAAGGGTTCTCGATATTACGCAGAATGATCGATGCTTCAGTCGGTATGTTCGGTGAAAGCTGAATGATCTCGGTAGCCAGGTCCTTGATATTCGCCACATAAGCATCGAAGTCGCCGTCTTTAGGCATTTCATCTTCTTCCAGCTTGCTGATCTTTGCCTTGAAATAAGGATCTTCTGTTACGATCGAATCGATAGATATCCTGTTTTTACCCTGTATGATAATCGTAGTGCCGCCATCAGGCATTTTGATCTGCTTAACGATCCGCGCCACAGTACCTACTTTTTCAAGATCCTTCACAGCCGGATCTTCCACCGTACTGTCTTTTTGTGCGACCACTCCAATCAGTTTATCGGCTTTATAGGCGTCATTGACCGCCTTGATACTCTTGTCGCGGCCTACCGTAATCGGTAGTACCACACCGGGAAATAATACAGTATTTCTAAGGGGTAAAAGGGCTATTTCTGCAGGCACAACGATACCATTGGCATCTTCCTGTTCACTCTCATTCAGGGGAATAATTGGCAGGAAATCCATTTCATCTTCCGGTCTCAGTAAAAAATTTTCAAAACTCATATTCCAATCTTCTTTAGACAATATGTCACCTGTATCCCTGGTGACACAAAATTGATAAGGGGAAAGTAATGTTTGTCAAGATTCGTGCCGCCAAAGATAACTGTAATTCAGTCAGCCAATCGGCAAAAAGGCCTGGCCGGCCCGGCAAAAAAAATCCCCGCGTACAAAAGCACGAAGGGATAGTGAAATTCACCGTCCAAACCAATTTCTTAAAGGGCAAGACCCAGCGACAACTGGAAGCCCTGGTTTCTCCAGCGGTCCTGGTTGTCGATATCATTAATATTGTTTAAACCGATCACATATCGTCCGCTGATACGCACCGTGCTCAGGTTCACCTGTAATCCTCCTACCATTGAAAAATCTCCGTCCGTAAATGCCTTTACACCATTTTGCAGTAATTCCTTATTCTTATCGATCAATATACCAAATTGCGGACCTGCCTGTAACATCAGCACCTTCGGAATTAATTTATAACTGACCAGTACCGGCACGGTCAGATATCCCAATCTTACTTTGGTCTGATCGTTACTGAATACGTTTTGATAAATATGTTTGTAATTGCTATCGAGCGTGGTGCTGTACTGATTGAATAATACTTCAGGTTGAAGCCCCCATTTTTTTCCCAGCCCGATCTCTGCAAAACCACCGAGATGATAACCATATTTGAATTGATCCTTGAATGAGGCGCCATCAACTTTCGTGATATTGGTACCTACCTTAAAACCCACATGAAATTGCGCCATCGTTGCCGACGACACCAATAATGCTGCAAAGAGCGGAAAGAGGAATTTAGCTTTCATCGAGAAAATTTTTAATTGTTAAAAAGAAGGTGTGTGCGTTCGCACAGGTGCTGCGAGACACAGTTAAAAATCGTCCGGAAAAAATTCAAGTATAATGCCAACCGTCTGCATGGCCTGTTAATTTGCATTAACGACAACCAGCTTTATGATTTGTAAAACAATTATCAGCAGTGAATTATTGCGGGAAGGTTGTGAAGGTTTTCCTAATGATGGCAGGGAACACAGATGAAACGGATGATGGGATGAATACGGATTTTTATACCCCAGGGGTATTCTGATAGTTGAATGAATAGCACACGGATAGAAGTGGATGGACGGATATAAAATTGATTTTATATTAAATTAAAAAAAATTAAAATTACCCTGGTATTGTTAATAAATATATTAGAGATATAATGCTTTTAAAAAACATTTTT
>CAMLGR010000050.1 GCA_946479615.1 uncultured Bacteroidota bacterium
CCATCTTGTATCAATTTACAAATTTTGTAATTGACACACTTATTTGAGCATACTCATAAAAACAATTTGCCCGCGGTTTAACCGCGGGCAAATCAGTTTTATATCCATCCAATCAGTTTCATCCGTGTTCCATATCATCGCTTTCAACAGTCAAGGCACTTACCAGCGAAACAAATCCATTTTATATCCGTCCATCCAATTCCATCCGTGTTCTATATCATTAGCCAACTAATTACAGGCCGTCACAATCAAATAAAAAATCTCACACCCTCGGTTTCCACGGAATTTCTGTAGCATTCAATGCAAACGCCGTATAACGAGCCAGTACAAACAGGTAATCGCTCAATCGGTTCAGGTACCTGATCACGATCGCTTCTACTTCCTCCGCTTCCAGTTGAAGCTTTACACAACAACGTTCCGCCCTCCGGCACACACATCTTGATATATGTAATTGAGATACGGTTGGATGACCACCCGGAAGAATAAAACTTTTCATGGCCGGTATCGTTTCATTCATACGATCCATTTCCGTTTCCAGCAACAAAATATCGCTGTCCTGTAAATCAGGGATCTTCATCTTCGGTTCTTTTACCGGGTCGCAGGCCAGTGAAGAACCGACTGTAAACAACCGGTCCTGCACTTCCTTTAGAACAGTACGGCTTTTTTCATCCGCCAGCAGGTCGGCACACAGGCCTACCCAGGAATTGAGTTCATCTACCGTTCCATAGGCTTCTATCCGTAAATGACTTTTGGAAACTTTAGTGCCACCAATCAATGAAGTGGTTCCCTTATCTCCTGTGCGGGTGTATATTTTCATCGCCATAGTCGAGGGGGTGAATGGTGAATAGTCAATAGTGAATAGTGAGTGGTGAGTAGTGAATGATGCGCGATAAGATTTAATTCATAATTCATAACTCATAATTCACTATTCACCATCGCTGCTGTTTTTCGTTTATCGCTTTCTATAACGCCGTCCCTTAACCGTACGATCCGTTGCGCAAAGTTGGCGATATCTTCTTCGTGTGTAACCAATACCACTGTATTTCCATTGGCGTGAATATTTCCGAATATATCCATGATCTCGTACGATGTTTTGGAATCGAGGTTACCGGTAGGTTCATCCGCCAGTATCAATGAAGGATCATTCACCAATGCCCGGGCGATCGCTACCCGCTGGCTTTGTCCGCCCGAAAGTTCATTGGGCTTGTGATGAGATCGTTCGGTAAGATTCACCATATCCAGTACGTGCATGGCTTTTTCATTCCGCAATTTTTTACTCATGCCGGAATAGACCAATGGAAGAGCTACATTCTCCAGTGCCGTAAGACGGGGCAACAGGTTGAATTGCTGGAACACAAAACCGATTTCTTTATTCCGTATTTCGGCAAGTGAATTGTCTTCCATCGTACTTACATCATGACTGTTCAGGATATACTTGCCGGCAGAAGGAGTATCCAGGCAACCCAGGATATTCATCAATGTACTTTTGCCCGAACCCGAAGGTCCCATCAATGCCACATATTCATTCTTGAAAATATCGAGCGATACACCTTTCAATACCTCGAGCACATTCTTTCCCATGTAATAGCTCTTGCGGATATTTTCGAGATGAATGATAGATGTCATAGCGTATATTGAGTGGTGAATGGTGAGGGGTCAATGGTGAATAGTCAATAGTGAATGATGAGCAATAAGATTTAATTCATATTTCACTATTGACTATTCACCACTCACCTTTTAATTACTTTCGGTACTTTGAAAAATTCTTCATCATGCAAAGGTGCGTTTTTTAAGGCTTCTTCGCGGCTGATCGATCCTTTTACCTCATCATCCCGCAGCACATTTACCTCACTGCTCATGTGCAGTAAAGGTTCTACCCCTTCCAGGTTCAGTTCATCGAGCTTCTCTACAAAAGCGATCATCCGCTGAAGATCGGTTTTGATTTCTTTCTTCTCCTCTTCATTGAACTGTAAGCGGGCCAGGTGTGCCAGCTTATCCACCATGCCATCGTTTATTTCCATGCTACAAATATAGGTGACAGTCAGCAGTCAGCAGCCCGACTGCCGCACTGCCACCGACTTTCCTATCTTTGCCGCCATGTCAAAACACAAGGAAATAGTAATGAGCGGGATACGTCCCACCGGTTTTTTGCATCTGGGCAATTATTTTGGCGCTTTGCGGAATTATGTGCTGATGCAGGAAGAATATGAATGTTTTTTTATGATCGCCGACCTGCATTCATTGACCACTCACCCTGATACCAAAGACCTTAAAAGAAATGTGCAACGGGTATTGGCCGAGTATATCGCCTGTGGTCTTGACCCCGACAGGGTAGCGCTTTTTTGCCAGAGCCATGTATATGAGACCTCCGAATTGTATCTCTACCTGAATATGCTGGCCTATAAGGGCGAACTGGAAAAGACGGTCACTTTTAAAGATAAGGTAAGGTTACAACCGCAGAACGTAAATACAGGGCTGCTGACCTACCCGGTCTTACAGGCAGCAGATATCCTGTTGCACCGTGCTTCGCTCGTGCCGGTAGGAAAGGACCAGGAACAGCACCTGGAAATGGCCCGGACCTATGTGAACCGGTTTAATCACCGGTATGGCGATGTATTCCCGGAACCGGTCGCTTTTAATTATGGAAGCGAGTTGCTGAAAGTGCCCAGCCTCGATGGCAGCGGTAAAATGAGTAAGAGTGAGAACCAAATGGCCACCTTATACCTGTCCGATGAAGATGAAATGATCCGTAAAAAAGTGCGGAAAGCAAAATCAGATAGCGGCCCTTCGGAGCCAAACAGTGTCATGCCTGATTATATAGAAAACCTGTTCCTGTTGATGAAACTGGTTAGTTCTGCTGATACTGTACAGAAATTTACAGATGATTTTAATACTGCTACGATTCAGTATGGTAAAATGAAGGACCAACTGGCAACCGATATGGTCAACTTTATTTCCCCGATACGGCAGAAGGTGAATGCGATCCTGGAAGATGAAAATTATCTGAAAGAGGTCATGGAAAAAGGCGCCACAAAAGCCCGTAAAAGTGCCGGTGCTACCATGGATATTGTACGCCAGGCAATGGGATTGAAATATTTTTAAAAAATACCATTTAACAAATCCCAAATTCCAAAATAAGTTATACTTTGAACGTTCCGCATTTTGAACATGCTAATAATTGAATATGGCAAAGGCAAAAAAACCAAAGCACATAGCAGTCGCAGGTAATATAGGAGCAGGCAAGACGACCTTGACCGAAATGCTGAGCAAACATTATAAATGGATACCGAATTTTGAAGATGTGGATCATAATCCTTATCTCATGGATTTCTATGAGGATATGCCACGCTGGAGCTTTAACCTGCAGATCTATTTCTTGAATAGCCGTTTGCAGCAACTGGTAGAAATTCAAAAAGGAAGTGAAACCGTTATACAGGACCGCACCATCTATGAGGATGCAAACATTTTTGCTCCCAACCTCCATGAAATGGGATTGATGAGCAAACGTGATTTCGATAATTACTTTCATTTTTTCCAGACACTGAAAACACTGGTACAGCCTCCCGACCTGCTGATCTATCTCAATGCATCGGTGCCTACCCTTGTCGGGCAGATACAGAAAAGAGGAAGAGAATACGAAGAAAATATCCGGCTCGATTATCTAAAGCGTCTCAACGAATATTACAACAAATGGATAGATTCCTATAAAGAAGGACAGTTACTGGTCGTCGATGTCGACAAAAATAAATTTGCCGAAAAAGATGAAGACTTCGGTGATATTATCAGCAAAGTTGATGCTCAATTATACGGGTTGTTTTAATAAATAAGAAATGAAAAATAAGCAATGAGGAAGTAAATGTAAAACCGCAGAATGTAAAATATAAAATGTAAAAAGGGTTCCTGCTGTCAGAAACCCTTTTACATTTTATATTTTGCGGTTTTACATTTACTTCCTCATTCCTTATTATTCTTTACTTTCTCAATAATCCGCATACTTCTCATACTCCTTCAACATCCCCGCAATTTTCTTCAGCCATTCTTCCTGTTTATCTTTAATAATACTGTGATCGGTTTCCTTATCATACGCATCCTGCATTTCTTCTTTTTCATCCACTACATCTTCATACATTTTTCGCAGATCGTTCTTATATGTGTTGCTGTTGAATTTATAAGCTGCCATTTTCATATTCAGCCGGCGGGCAAATATTTCGGCAATATCAAAATGTCCCTGTTCATGATTAAGGATATGCTGGTTCTTATGAATACCCCAGGACCTTGTTTTTGAAAAACTGCAACTGATCTTATAGGTAAGCCCCTTCGGACTGAAATTATAATCGATACCCAGGTAGGTCGAAGTAGAAGCGGCAGCGCCCGAACCGATATCGGCCTTGCCTTTATAATCGTCCCAGGTAAGCCGCTGACCAGCTTTCCAGTAAATCAATTCATCGCCTTTGTCCTGCGCAGGCGACAAAAAGGGCAACAGGGCCAGCGATAGCAACAGAAGTTTATTCATGATTTGCTTTAACGTGAAATTCTACAATAAATGCTTAAAGAAATACTAAAAAAAACTCCCCCGGTTAATTCCGGGGGAGCATCTTTAGCAGGCAATCGTCAGTAATTACTCTCAAAACTTTGGCGCAGCAGCCAAAACTTCCTCTGATACACCGTCCTTGTATTTTTCAAAATTTTTTATAAATAAACCCGCGAGATGTTTCGCCTTTTCATCATAAGCCTCCTTATTATCCCAGGTATTACGGGGATTCAGCAAGGAAGAAGGCACTTCGGGGCAAGCCGTAGGAATGGCCACGCCGAATACGGGGCAGGTTTCAAAATTGGCATTATCCAGTCTTCCCTTCAACGCGGCTGTGATCATCGCCCGCGTATATTTCAATTTCATACGGCTGCCGGTTCCATAAGGGCCATCGGTCCAGCCGGTATTGATCATCCATACATTCACCTGGTTTTTCTGCATTTTTTCACCCAGCATCATGGCATATTTTCCGGGATGCAATGGCAGGAACGGCGCACCGAAACAAGCGCTGAAGGTTGACTTCGGTTCTGTTACGCCTGCTTCTGTACCTGCAACCTTGGCTGTGTACCCGGAAATAAACTGGTACATCGCCTGGCCGGGTGTAAGCTTTGAGACCGGAGGCAATACACCATAGGCATCACAGGTAAGAAAGAAAATATTTTTAGGTAAGCCACCGATCGAAGGCTCCTGTGCATTACTGATAAAATCAAGTGGGTAAGAAACACGGGTATTCTCCGTAACAGAAGCATCATCGAAATTGATGCGGTTAGTGCCCGGGAAAAAACTTGTATTCTCTACCAGCGCTCCCGGTTTGATCGCACGGAAGATCTCCGGCTCTTTTTCTTCGGTAAGATTGATCGTCTTTGCATAACAGCCCCCTTCAAAATTAAAGATCGTATCTGCTGTCCAGGCATGTTCATCATCACCGATCAGTTTGCGTTCGGGGTCTGCACTCAATGTTGTTTTGCCTGTACCACTCAATCCAAAGAAAATAGCTGTATCACCGGCTTCTCCCATATTGGCGCTGCAATGCATGCTCAGTACATTTCTTTCGTGCGGCAATATGTAATTAAGTATAGTAAAGATGCCTTTCTTGATTTCACCGGTATAACCGGTACCTGCGATCAGGATCATTTTATGTTTGAATGAAACAACGGCACAATTATGCTGGCGGATACCGCATTCAACCGGGTCGAGTAATAATCCGGGTGCAGAAAGGATCTGCCAGCCGGGAAGGAAATTATCGAGTTCTTCTTCCGTTGGACGAAGAAACATATTGTAAGCAAATAAATTATTCGATGGCCGTTCGTTCACAACGCGGATATTGATCCGGTAACGGGGATCGGCACAGGCATAGCAATCGCGTACCCATAACTCTGATAAGGAATTAAAATAAGCGATCATCTTTTTATAAATGATATCGAAATGAGCAGGGTCAACCGGGATATTAAAATCGTTCCAGTTAACCGAATCGGCACTGAACTCATCCTTTACTATGAACTTATCTTTTGGTGAACGGCCGGTGAACTCGCCGGTTTGAATGACCAGGGCTCCTGTATCATTCAATACTCCCTGCTTTAATCGTAAAGAATCCTGCACCAGTTCTTCGGGTGTCAGCTGGTAACGGATAGTATCAATGTTTTTGATTCCCAGCCTCAGCAGATTTTGAGGAGGGCGGTTTAATACGGTCAATGACATAGCACTCTCAGGTTTAGAGGACAAAGTAACTCACAAATTTCGTGAAATACAAACAACTGTTAGTAGTATTTTTTATACGTAAAGTCGTTTTTTCCATATTATATTGAATTATTTCTAAAATGATCCCTTGTTTTTGGCTAAAATTGAATAAAACGTTGATTGTCTTCAAGAAAAATCATTTCGGTCTAAATTCCCCTTATTAACAAATCACGGGGTTCCGGCAGACCCTTCGGGCTGGTTTTGTCCGGGTCTCGGTCGGACCTTGTTCGGAGATAAAGCGCTCCGAGCGCTTTATCTCCGAACAAGGTCCGGCCAAAACATGGGGAAGGTGTCACCTTGCCCCGTTCACAGTTGTCGCACTCTCGTTATCTTTAGCCCTCAATTTGTAACATGAAGAATTTACCGCTTAACCCTCAGCTTTTTGTAAAGAACAGGGAACGTTTTGTCGCCAAAATGGAAAGGAATTCCATAGCCATATTTGTGAGTAATGATGAAAGCCCCAGTAATGCCGATGCACTTTACCGGTTTTCGCAGAATAGTGACCTGTACTGGCTCAGTGGCGTCTGGCAGGAGGATAGCATGGTAATTCTTTACCCGGATAACCCCGATCCCAAATACCGGGAAGTGCTGGTGCTGGTCAGGCCCAATGAATTAAAAGAAAAATGGGATGGCAAACGGTTAAGAGCGGAAGAAGCGCGCGCTATCAGCGGTATCAAAACAATAGTATGGCTCGATACACTCGAAGGATTATTGCAACCCTGGGTGCACCAGGCCGATACCATTTATCTCGACAGCAATGAAAATGACCGCAAGGCCAGCCTGCTCCGTACACGTGATTATCGTTTTATCGATGAAATGAGATCGCGTTATCCTTTGCACCGCTACGAACGTGCGGCAAAGATCATGAAGGAAACAAGAGGTATTAAAACAGCGCTGGAAATAGAAGTTATTCAGCAGGCGATCGATATTACCGAGACCGCTTTCAGAAGATTGCTGAAGTTTATCCGTCCAGGTGTGATGGAATATGAAATAGAAGCGGAGATCGTACACTCTTTTCTCAGCCAGCGTTCTTCCGGCGAAGCCTATGGCAGTATCATTGCCAGTGGCGACAGGGCGAGAACACTTCACTATGTATCCAATAACCAGGAATGCAAGGACGGTGAATTGATCCTGATGGATTTTGGCGCTGCTTATGGTGGCTACAATGCCGATCTGACCCGCACCGTTCCTGTCAATGGAAAATTCACGCGTCGCCAGCGAACCGTTTACAATGCCTGTTTGCATCTTCATGATTATGCAAAAAGCATATTGAAGCCCGGCATTACCATCATTGATTATACGGATAAAGTAGGGGAGGAAGCGACACAACAATTCTTAAAGATCGGCCTGCTGAAAAAAACGGATGTAAAGAACGAGGACAAGGACAACAGGGCGTATCGCAAATACCTGTATCATGGCATCTCGCATCATCTGGGAATAGATGTGCATGATCTTGGCACCCGAACAGAACCGCTCAAAGCAGGAATGGTATTGACGGTAGAACCGGGTATCTATATCGAAGAAGAACAAATGGGTGTGCGGATCGAGAACAATGTATGGATCACCAAAAACGGGAATAAAGACCTGATGGCGAATATCCCGATCACGGCGGAAGAGATTGAAAGCCTGATGAAGAGGTGAACATGTAAATTAAGAATTTAGAATTATGAATGCAGGTGTCTTCCGGGTAATTCAATCAATTACGCCATATTCATAATTCTAAATTCATAATTCTTAATTCCCCCCAATCCTGTTTCCATTAAAAATAAATTTATCTTTCACGCATGAAGCAAATCCCCAATCTATTTACCTTACTCAATCTTGTGTTTGGCTGCCTGGCTATCATTTTTATTTTACAAAACGGTATCACCGTAGTCGATGATAAAAACGGACTTCAGTTCCTCGATATGCCACAACAGATATGGATGGCTTCTTTATTTATCGGGCTGGCGGCCGTGATCGATTTTGTAGACGGATTTGTAGCAAGACTGTTCCGCGCTACTTCTGAAATGGGTAAGCAGCTCGATTCACTGGCCGACCTGGTTAGTTTTGGCGTAGCTCCCGGTTTGATCATCTATGAATTTTTACGGTTGAGCTTTGCCCAGGATAAATCAGGGGTGGATGTATCGCTTGCCTGGTTATTACCTGCGTTGATCCTGCCCTGTGCTGCTGCCTGGCGGTTGGCCAAATTCAATCTCGATACCGCGCAATCCTATTCCTTCAGAGGATTGCCAACACCTTCCACCGGAATTTTTATCGGCTCATTGCCGGTGATCTACTGGAACGTGAACGAAGCCTGGCTCACCGACCTGTTATTGAATAAATGGGTTCTCTATGGTATCGTGGCGCTGTTTTCTTATCTCATGGTTTCCAACATACCACTCATGAGCCTGAAGTTTAAAGACTTTTCGGTTAAAAATAATTTACCCAAATACCTGCTTGCCATTATCGCCATCGTTTCCGTTATCATTTTTCAATGGCTGGCGATTCCTGTTATCGTGCTTGCCTACGTTCTCATATCTTTGCTGTTCAAAAATAAAGAAGCATGACATTCACTGTTCAGATAAAAGTAATGCCCCTCAAAGAGTTATTGGATCCACAGGGTAAAGCCGTTATGGGTGGATTAAAGAACCTGGGTTTGCAGGGGGTGGAAGACGTACGTATCGGGAAGAATATCACCCTGCAGATCGAAGCCGGTTCACCTGACCAGGCCAAACAAATAGCCGAAGAGGCGACCAGGAAATTGCTGGCCAACCCGGTGATGGAATATTTTGAAGTAGCTGTCAATTAGGTGATGTGCTGATTGAAAGATTTGAAAATTAACACTACGCAGAAACTTCATTTTCAAATTATCACATCTCCAAATTTTCAAATCAATGCTTTACCTGGTTCCCACACCTATCGGCAATCTGAAGGATATCACGCTCCGCGCTCTCGAAGTGCTGAAAGAAGTGGATCTTATACTCGCGGAAGATACACGAAACACTTCGCACCTGCTGAATCATTACCAGATCACTCGCCCGCTTTCTCCTTATCACCAGCACAACGAGCATAAAGTATTGCAGCATCTCGTCAGCCAGTTGCTCGAAGGAAAAAAAATGGCAGTGGTTACTGATGCCGGTACACCCGGAATTTCCGACCCTGCTTTTTTACTGGTAAGAGAATGTATTAAGGTTGGCATTAAAGTAGAATGTCTACCCGGTGCCACAGCCTTCGTACCGGCGCTGGTCAACAGCGGCATCCCTTCCAACCGCTTTGTATTTGAAGGATTTCTTCCATTAAAAAAAGGCCGCCAGACATTATTAAAAAAACTTGCCGAGGAAGAACGCACGATCATCTTATACGAATCGCCCATGCGCCTGGTAAAGACGCTGGAAGAACTGATCGGTTTTTTGGGAAGTGACCGCACCTGCTGCGTGAGCCGCGAACTATCCAAGATGTTCGAAGAGAACCAGCGTGGCAGTTTGCAGGAAGTGCATGATTTCTATAAAGAGAAAACTGTCAAAGGTGAGATCGTAATCGTTATAACAGGGAAAGAAAAATAGCAAATCCTTACAGGAAACTGGCATTATTTTTTCAAACTGTATTGATAAATAGAAAGGTTATGAAAAAAATGTATGTTCTTGGTATGGCAATCTTACTTACAGCTGTTACTTCTTTTTCCCAGATCAGGGAAATTCCCAAAGTAGTCAAGGAAAACTTTGCCCGCCAGTATCCAACCGCACAATATGTAGATTATGATGATGACCTGACCAATGTGAACGTAAAATTTGTGCTGGAAGGAGAAAAAATGAATGCAGAATATTCCAACAAAGGGATCTGGAAGCATACGGAGAAAGAATACACCTATGATAAATTACCCGAAGCAGTAAAAGATGGTTTTAAGAAAAGCAAATATGCCGATCGTGAAATCAAAGAGGTGGTGGTACTTTATTACCCGGCTGATGTGACACAGTACCGTATCAAGACCGAAAAAAATGCAGTAGAGAAAAAATATTTATTCTTCAGCCCGGAAGGCAAACTGCTCCGCGATAGCATCACGCTTTAACCCATTTATACATAATCAGTAATAAGTGAAAAGCATCATTTTTATGATGCTTTTTCTATGTGTGTATTCCTATGTGCCTATGATCCTATGTGGTAGGCTACGCAGGTCTGATATAGTTCTATTCCTGCATGGCGTAATTAACCACATAGGATCATAGGCACATAGGAATACACACATAGGTTCCATTCATCCTTGAAATTCTTGTTCAGGTACCTATTTAACGAATTTTACAGCTTGTATAACCGATATTTGCTACTTTTTACAGCCTGTCCATACACACCATTAAATACGATACATGAGACGGACCTTATTGCTCATCGCCACATTTATGTCCCTGCATTCCTTTTCACAGGACCTGGCATTTGGAAGAAGAATGGTCGATACGCTTACTTCTCCTTATTTCTGGGGTCGTGGTTATACCAATGATGGTATGAAAAAAGCAGCTGACTTCTTAGCCGCGCAGTTTGAATCGTATGGATTGAAACCGATGAGCGGAAATAAATTCCTGCAACCCTTTTCTTATCCTGCCAATATTTTTCCCGGTACTATGGAAGTAACGATCAATGGCAGGGAACTGGTACCCGGAAAAGATTTTATCATCAGCCCGGAAAGCAGGGGATTGAAAACAAAAGGCAAACTGCAGCAGGCAGACAGTGTGCAATTTGTTAACCAGGAAAATCGTCTTATCATTAAGCTGGAAGATAAACTCACCTGGTCAGTTGCCACACAAGCGGCTGATTATACGGTTGTGCAGGTTGATAAGAAAGCATTGGACAAGGCACCGGCCACTTTCAAAGTGAATATAGAGAATAAGCTGATCCCTTCTTTTGAAACAGCCAATGTATGCGGTATCGTTCCGGGCACCGTGCATCCTGATTCTGTGATCATGATCACGGCGCATTATGATCACCTGGGTGGTATGGGAAAAGATACTTATTTCCCCGGTGCCAACGATAATGCCAGCGGTATTTCATTGTTGCTGAACCTGGCACATTATTATGCGGCGAATCCCCAGCCGTATTCGATCGGGTTTATTTGTTTTGCGGGAGAAGAAGCAGGCCTGATAGGATCAGGTTATTTTACAGAACATCCATTGGTGCCCTTGAAAAGTATCCGTTTTCTTATCAATACCGACCTGGCGGGTACCGGCGAAGAAGGCATCACGGTTGTCAATGCAACGGAATTCCCCAGGGAATTTGCGATGATGAATGCCGTAAATGATGAGAATAAATTACTGGTAAAGATCAATGCAAGAGGCAAAGCTGCCAACAGTGATCATTATCATTTTACCGAGAAAGGCGTTCCTGCTTTTTTCTTTTATACCATGGGCGGCATCAAGGCTTATCATGATGTATTTGATAAGGCAGCGACATTACCGCTTAATGAGCACGAGGATCTTTTTAAACTGGTTGTAAAATTCAACGATAAACTGATGAATAAATAGCAGGATGTATATCCTGTTGCTAATTGGAAACCGATAATATGATTTCGTACATGAAAAAATTAGTTCTCTTATTGATGATCGCTTCGCCCTGCTGGGTGGCGGCACAGGCTGTAAAAAATGCGTCGTTTTCTCCTCCCGGGTATTGGCAGCAACGCGTAAAGTATACAATGGATGTGAATGTCGATGCAGCTGCCAATCGTTTTGAAGGTCAGCAAAAGCTCGAGTATTGGAATAATTCTCCCGATACCTTGACGAAAGTGTTTTATCATTTATACTGGAATGCGTTTCAACCCGGTAGTATGATGGATACACGCAGCCGTCGCCAGGGAACGATGACAGGATCGCGCGGGGCCGACTGGGATAACCGGGTAAGAGATCGTATTTCTTTGTTAACTGATAAAGAGATCGGTTACCAGAAAATCGTTTCACTGAAGATGAACGGAAGACCGCAGCCATTCAAAGTACTGGAAACGATCCTTGAAGTAACACTGGATAAACCCATTTTGCCGGGAGCGAAAACTGTTTTCGATCTGCAATTCCAGGCACAGGTGCCACTACAGATCAGGCGCAGCGGCCGCGATAATTCAGAAGGTGTACGTTTCAGTATGAGCCAATGGTATCCCAAACTATGTGAGTATGATAAAGAAGGCTGGCATCCCACGCCGTATATCGCCCGTGAATTTTATGGTGTATGGGGCGATTATGATGTAAAGATCTCTATCGATAAAAGGTATGTGATCGGCGGCAGCGGTTACCTGCAAAATCCTAACCAGGTGGGATATGGTTATGAAGCCCCGGGTGCAACTGTGACAAGACCGGCCGGTGATAAATTGTTATGGCATTTTATTGCGCCCAATGTGCATGATTTTGTATGGGCAGCAGATCCGCAATACATTCATATCAGTAAAAAGGTAAGGGATGGATTGGTCCTTCACGCGTTTTATAAGATCATTCCCGATTCGATCAAGAAAATTTATAACGGGTTACCGGCAGCGAGGAAAGCGGATTATAATAACAGCGCGGATAATTATGTGGCTTTTTACAGGGGTCAGTGGGAGGATGTGCTGGACCTGGCCGCCTATGCGCTACCTTATATGGATAAGACCTTTGGGAAATATCCTTACAATCAATATTCATTTATACAGGGTGGCGATGGTGGTATGGAATATCCGATGGCAACATTATTAAAAGGAGCAGGACCCGATGTGATCATTCATGAATGGATGCATAGTTGGTACCAGGGCGTATTAGGTACCAATGAATCTTTATACCCCTGGATGGATGAAGGTTTTGCGAACTATGCCGAATCCAGGATCCTTTCCTATCTTTCCAAAGACACCGGTTTTTCCCAGGCAGATAATTACAGGAGTTATTTTCAACTGGTAAAAAGTGAAAAGGAAGAACCATTAAGTACGCATGCCGATCATTATAATCTCAACGATGCCTATACAAAAGGCTCCTATACCAAGGGTGCGGTGTTCATGGAACAGTTAGGATATATTACCGGGGCCGATACCCGTGATAAAATCTTGCTGGAATATTTCCGTCAATGGAAATTCAGGCATCCCAATGCAGAGGATTTTTTGCATGTCGCCGAAAAAGTGAGTGGTATGAAACTCGATTGGTACAAACAATACTGGATCAATACTACCCGTACCATCGACTATGCATTTGATAGTTTATGGGAGGAAGGCGGCAAGACGAAAATCCGTATCCGTCGCAATGGGTTAATGCCGATGCCGGTCGATCTGAAACTCACGTTTAAAGATGGCAGTTCGGAAATGCATTATGTACCGCTCGATCTGATGTATGGAGAAAAGAAACCGGAAGATGAAACACCGGTGAAAGTATACCCGGCCTGGCATTGGACCAGTGAGACGTACACTGTAGAAAGCGACCGGAAGCTATCGGAAGTGAGTGTGGCGGAGATCGATCCCTCGCAGCGGATGGCAGATGTGGAAAGGCAGAATAACAGGATTAAGCTGAGGTAGGGGCAATTTTGAAATTTCAAAATTATTATCGTCTTCTTCAGATTCTACCAGATAAAAGACCATCCCTTGCATCCGGGATGGTCTTTTATTTTTGATCAGGTGCCCTCGAATTTCGTGGTCACAGTTTGCAGATAGGCTTACGGTTAATGGTAATTTTAATACAATCTCTAAATCTGCCACGAAGCTACTCGCTTTTCAAATCTGCGGAATACCACTTTTGTGGTATTTTTTCATCTTTTATCGTCCAAAGTATTTGTTTACAGCCTCTATCCGGTTGGTAACATGGAGTTTTTCGTAAATGTGATACACGTGTTTACGAACGGTTTCGGGGCTGATAAATAGTTCTGCTGCAATTTCTTTGTACATAAGTCCTTTCGATAGCTGTTCCAGGATCTCTTTTTCACGGTTGGAAAGGTCGTCAAGTTCCTCGTTCCCGCTGATACCGGCAGGCTTGTTCTGGAATGCGGCTACCACTTTGCGGGCGATCTGGCTGCTCATCGGTGCGCCGCCCTGGTACAGTTCGCGGATAGCTTCGAGTAAACGGGAGGGGGCTGTTTTTTTGAGAATATAACCACTGGCTCCTGCACTAAGCGCTTCAAATATCTTTTCGTCTTCTTCGTATACCGTACACATCATGAAATTGGTGGATGGCACCTGCTGTTTCAATACCCTCACGCAATCGATACCTGTTTCCGTGCTTCCCAGGTTAATATCCATCAGCACTACATCGGGTTTCAGTTGAGGTATCTGGCGGATGGCTTGTTCGGCGGTACCAATCGTTCCCACACAGGTATACCCTTCGGACATGCTGACAATTTCTTCCAGCGCACTCCTCAGATCACTATTGTCGTCAACAATACAAACGGTAATATCTTTCATAGCACAAAATTCATTATTCGGGGATAAAAACACAATACCACGAACAGGTATTTTTTACACTTACCGGGGGACGTACAGAATAAATTTATCCTGGAAAGATTCTTCATTAAACAGTTCTTTTATTTCCATAATACGTGGTCTGACCCCGCTTTCCTGCACTTCCAGCGCCAGGTCACCGCCTTTCAGACAAATTAAACCATTTGCCTGGCTGTTTTCAATAGTATTATCGCCTGTTTTTGGTTGTTTATGGGAAGAGTGGGGCCGGATAAACGGCCGGCTCCATCTCCAGAGGTCCTTCAACGGGGCTACAGCCCGTGACACCACAAAATCAAACTTCCGGTTCCTGATATCTTCCATCCGGGTATGCTGGGTCGTAATATTTTTAATGCCTGCTGTTTCGGCAACAGCTTCCACTACCTTTAATTTTTTACCGATACTATCTACCAGGTGAAATTTTACTTCAGGAAAGAAAATCGCTAAAGGCACACCGGGAAAACCACCACCGGTGCCCAGGTCGATGATCTCGGTACCTGGCGCAAAATCGAAAGCGGCTGCGATACTCAGTGAATGCAGTACATGCCGTTCGTAAAGACTATCGATATCCTTGCGCGATATCACATTGATCTTTTCATTCCATTCTCTATACAATGGTTCGAGTGACTGAAATTGTTTCAGTTGTTCCCCGGTAAAATCAGAGAAATATTTCAGAATAATATCCATAGTTTTTTCAGTCTGGTAGTCTTGCCACCAGCAGTCAATAGCTGAAAATAATTACTGCTCAATGATAAAGCTGTTAACTGCTCAATTCCATTTTTGGGCAGGTTTCTTCCAGAGTGCCGGGGCAAAGATGATATAATAAAAGAACATCCAGAGATCAAGAAAGAAGAACCAGGGCCAGAGATCTTTTTCCCCCATTTTTTTCATGGCCTTGAATAAAATAACCGCTTGCACCAACAGGCGAACGGTGAAGGCAATAAGGGCCAGTTTCCAGCTAAAGAATATGGCACTGACAATGAATAATGGGTAAAAAAGAAACTGGCTGGTGAAATAAGAGCCCAGCAGGAATTTATGCCGCGGGCGATAAAACTTTGCGGTTGTATAATGTCTCGACTTTTGTTTCAGCCAGCTGCTCCAGGTTGTTTTGGGAATGGAACGTGTAACGGCTTCGGGATCGATGATGACCGCTGTATTTTTTTTCGTCGCTACCTTATTGATAAAAAGATCATCATCACCGCTTGGGATATGATTGATGGAAGAGAATCCCTTGTTGCGCAGGAACAATCCTTTTTTATAAGAAAGGTTTCTTCCTACACCCATATACGGCATACCGGCCAGTGCATAGGAAAGATATTGCAGCGCGGTATGAAAAGTTTCAAAACGGATCACTTTATTCAGCAGGCCCGATGTTTTGTGATAGGCGCCATAACCAAGCACGATCTCGATATCTTCATCATAAGCGCCCTGCATTTTTTCCACCCAGTACTCGCTGGCCGGTACACAATCGGCATCGGTGAGCAATAGTACTTCGTGTTTGGCTTCGCGGATACCGATAGAGAGCGGGTATTTTTTACCGGAGATCAGTTTGGCTTCCTGTGTCAGTTCCACCACATTCAGCGATTTGAATGTTTTCTTTAGCTCCTGTAAGATATATTTTGAATCGTCGAGTGAATTATCATTCACTGCCACGACTTCGTAAGTGCTGTGATAATTCTGTACCAACACACCGGGAAGATTGCGGGCCAGGTTTTCATCCTCATCGCGCGCGCAAATGATCACGGATACAGGATGTTGCTGTGATTGTTTTTTTTCTTTGGGAGTATAGAAAGCGATCCGGCTGAAAAAACAGGCATAATAGACGACCTGTACGACGGTGACCGCTACGAAACAGTAGAAAACGATCTCACTCCAGTTAATTGGTGGCATGGGCGCGAAGGTAATTCAGAATTCATAATTCTTAATTCATAATTGAGAATTATGAATAAGGGTGTGTGCATATCATTTCAAAATCCAATTGAATTACCTTCGCGACCATGCCTGCATTAACATTTCAATTACAATTCACCGATACTCATTCCAAAGCCAGGGCCGGCCAGGTAATAACAGATCATGGCGTGATCCAGACCCCTGTTTTTATGCCGGTAGGCACGGTGGGAAGTGTGAAGGCCGTATCACAGCAACAATTGAACGATCAGGTAAAAGCGCAGATCATCCTGGGGAATACCTATCATTTATACCTGCGGCCGGGGCTGGAAGTGCTGGAACAGGCGGGAGGATTGCATCAGTTCAATGGCTGGAAAAAGCCGATCCTGACCGACAGCGGTGGTTACCAGGTCTTTTCTCTGGCTGGTACCCGGAAGATCAGGGAAGAAGGTGTCACCTTCCAGTCGCATATTGATGGATCGAAACATTTATTCAGTCCCGAACGCGTGATGGATATTCAGCGTGTGATCGGCGGCGATATCGTAATGGCTTTTGATGAATGTCCGCCGGGCGGAAGTGAATATGAGTATGCCCGCAATTCGATGGACCTTACCCATCGCTGGCTGGATCGCTGCTGGAATCGTTTTCATAGCACAGATGATAAGTATGGATACACGCAGAACTTGTTCCCGATCGTGCAGGGAGGTACGTTCAAGGAACTGCGTAAACAATCCTGCGGGTATATCGCTTCCAAAAATGCAACGGGCAATGCCATTGGTGGATTGAGTGTAGGTGAACCCGAGCCGGTGATGTATGAGATCTGTGACTGGTGCTGCGATCATCTGCCCACGCAAAAGCCACGGTACCTGATGGGAGTGGGCACACCCTGGAACATACTGGAGTGTATCGGTATGGGAATCGATATGTTCGATTGCGTAATGCCTACACGGAATGGCCGCAATGCGATGTTGTTTACGACAAAGGGGGTGATCAATATCGATAATAAGAAATGGGAGAAAGATTTTTCGGTAATCGATGAAGGGCTTGATTGTGAAACGAGCCGGTATTATACGAAAGCCTATTTGCGTCACCTGATGAAAGCGGGAGAAATACTGGGACTGACCATTGCGAGTATTCATAACCTGGCTTTTTATTGCTGGTTGGTAAGAGAAGCAAGAGAAAGAATACAGGCAGGGAATTTTTCAAGCTGGAAGAATGAGATGGTGGAAGTGTTTAAGACGAGATTGTAAAAGTACTCCTCCGCACGTGGAATATAGAATATCAAAAATCAATACTCAAGTGATCATAATTTATGCAGCCCATTCTTGATCGCAAAGATCACCAATCCTACACGGGACATCACGCCTAGCTTTTCAAACAGATCATCGCGGTATCCTTCTACGGTGCGTGGGCTGAGATTCATTTCGTTGGCAATTTCCTTGTAGGTCTTTTCGGTGCAGGCCAGTCGCAGGAAGGTCAGTTCTTTTTCGGAGAGCCGGGAAATGATAGCGGCATCTTTATTATGTTCTTCTCCTTTTACATAGGTCAGCATTTTATTGCTCACCAGTTCGTTCATAAAAAATCCTTTGTCACGGATATCATCGAGCGCCTGGTGAAACACGGCGGGTTTGCTGTCTTTTAAAATATAACCACCGGCACCGGCTTTGAGCATGCTGATGATGGCGGTTTCATTATCCATCATGCTTAATACCATGATCTTCGTAGTGGGAGTATGTTGTTTGATCCAGGCGGCTGTTTCAAAGCCATTCATTTCGGGCATGCTGATATCGAGGAGTACGATATCGGGTATGCCGGAAATTTCGAGCATCGAAATAAAATCTTTTCCATGATCGGCTTCGAAGGATACATGGTAACCGGGAAATGAATTGATGAGAGCGGCAAGACCGTTGCGAAGTAAGATGTGATCGTCGACCAGTGCGATGTTAGTAATCTCTTTTTCCATGTAATTATAAATTGACAGAAATGCTCACGCAAGTGCCACTGCCCGGAATGGTATCGATAGTCAGGTTGGCGTCGATCATTTTGGCCCGGGTTTCCAGGTTTTGCAGTCCTGCTCCGGCTGCTACTGTTGCCCGATCAAATCCTTTGCCATTGTCTTCTATCATAATCCGGATACTTCCTTCTTCCGGGAAAGCTTTAAAACCGATTTCTTTTGCCCGTGCATGTTTAATGATATTATTAATAATCTCCTGTATCATCCTGAAAAGGATAATTGATTTTTCATTGCTGATAGCTGGCAATTTTTCTTCGGCTGCGAATGTGATTTTACAGGTTCCTGTCTTCTGGAGATCGTTCAGCAATCGTTCTGCTGCCTTTATCCAGCCAGAATTGCGGATCATATCTGAATCCAGTGAGTGACTTAGACTGCGAAGATCGCGAATTGCTTTACCAATCAGCTCATCCATCAGATTTATTTTCTGATCTTCGGACGGTAAATTAATAGTATTCAGGTTAATGCGGATAAGGCTTAACACTTGGCCGATATTGTCATGAATTTCACGGCTGATATAGGTAAAGGTCTCTTCCTGGATTTCCAATTTTGAACGAAGAAGCGTTTGTTCAAACCGGATGCTCATCTTTTCTTTTTCCAGCAGGAACATATTCTTTCGTTTCAGATAGATACGGAAGAGCATGAAAGCGCCTATCACCAGTAATAATACAAACACGCTGGCAGAGAGGATCGACAAGATAAGATTCACACTTTCTTTCTGCATAAATAAAAGGCATAAGCGAAACAACTATACATAAAAATACTCATTACCCTGGGTATGCTATTGTATAACATCGTATTCAAAAGCTTGGCGTTATAGGCCAGCAATTGCTGATAAAATGAAAAAGATATACTTACTACAGGATAATAGGCGAGTATTCCGCCGGTGATCCACAGCACGGGAATCCATTTCTTCTCTTCTGCCTGGTCGTCGAGATTAAAATAGTTAAACAGAAAAAATATCCCGCAACATGCAATCACTAAACCGCTTGCCACGGAAAGATAACTATTAAATGCGCGTATGGATTGGAAGAAAGAAAAATTGATTAAAGTCATGACAATATAAACAGCTGTCATGAGTAAAATAATTTTCCGGCCCGCTGTATTGAAAGGGATCTGGTAATAAAAATAAACGAATACGCAGCAGGCAATTGGTCTGTAAATGTTGTAGACTATGCCGGTTGAGCCTTTCACGCCGGGAGGAAGTGAACGTGCATAAAAGTAAATGATTACTTCCTGGATGGTTAACAGGGTAAGGTAGATCGCAAAAACAGAAAGCTGCCTGCTTTTTAAAGCTTTCAGATTGATAAGTGCTGATAAGGAGCTTAAAAGCAGGCAGCCTAAATAAAGTAAATACAAAGTCATTGCTGTTAAGGTAATAAACCTCCATCATTAAATGGATCGAGTGGTGGCTTTCCGCCTCCGCCTTTTCCTTCGGCATCAGTAGATCTTGTAGCGGGCTGCCCGTTTTTGTAAGGCCAGATAATAGCGGTAATCCGGCCGGCTTTTGATTCGTCATTAGGGTATACCCCTATGCAAATCCTGAATTCATCAGTGTAACCTTTGGTTCTGTCAAGGTACTCCATCAGAAGAGTAGTGTCGAATACAACGGTCTGCGTCTGGAAAGTCATGTCCACACCATGTTGTGTCATGTAAGTAACATACTGCTGGATCATTGCATTAGCCTTGCTAATAGGAATTGTTTGATTTGGCATAAGTGAAAAGATTTAGGTGATTGTATGGAATCAAGATAGTGAGAGTCAAACGATTATCATAACATTTCTGAAAAATAGGGTTATTAAACGGTCAAAAAGAGCGTTAAAAAACGGTACCTAAAAAGCTAAAAACGGTTTGTGACAAGCTCGCTACAAAACGACCTTTACACCGGGGTCGTATTAAACCCTTAACCATTAAACAGTATCTTCCTCTTGGGCTTTCCGGATCGATCGCTCAGCCCACCGTTAGCAAAATCTTGTAAGCGGTGGGTTTTTTGTTGCGGCCCTTTCTCCACCTCTATTTCCTGATATTGTTTTTTGTTAACCGGTCACCTGGTTTGCACGACTATTCTATTCACAGGCACCCCACAGTGAAAACACGATGGAAGAACAGGTGATTTAGACATTGTGCAGTCACCGGCTGCCTGTTAATTTCATGCCCGGGCCGCCTTACTTATTTTGCGCCGCAATACCATTAACCTTAAATCATAACCAATGGCAAAAATTCAATTAAAAGTAGAAATGCGCTCCGGCACCGGCTTCGGTGTATGGATAACTGTCGGGGAAAAGTCATATAATTTTACCGAAAGCGATACCAAAACGCTGACGCTTGATCCGCAGTTTTATATAGCCACCATCGGTGGCCATGAGCCCACCACGGCTACTGTTTCCATTGCATTTATACAAGCCGGTGAAGAACTCGCCAAAGAAGAATACAAAGACCCCACATTTTTTGGATTCATCCCTTTTGAAGTAAAAAAATAAAACCTGTATATGAAAACGAAACTGATCTATACCATAACAGCATTGCTGTTTGCAGGTACCCTTTGCGCCCAGGCCATCGATGAAGAAAAAAACCTGGAAAAAGCTTTTGATAAATCGAAAGATAAATATTCTTTCAGGTACGATCTGCTTTCGGAAATACTCCAGATCGGGTTGGACAAAGGAATTTTACAGGGTGATGCGAGCCAGGTAAGCTTTAAATCCACTTTATACGGGTTGATGGTATTGGGAAATAAGGATTACGAGATCGATAAATATTATTCAAGAATGAAATTTCAGCGTAACCTGGAGCTGGGTGGAAGTATGTCACTGGCCGATAATGAAAGGATCAACGGGTTTGGGTTGTCATTAAAATATGCGATCGTCAACCGTCGTGACCTATCCGATAGAAAAGAAGATAAGGAACTTGACCCGGATGTTCATGCCATTCAGCAAAATCTTGCGACAACGATAGCGCCGGTGATCCAGGCCTATTTAAACGATACGGCCCGCAGCCAGGAAGAAAGAACAAGAGTAGTGCAATTCCTGCATGACAACAGTAATATCAAAGACTTCAATGTTTTCTTTGAGCAGTTGAAAACGATCGTGCAATTTTCCAATAATAAGATCATTGGTGCAAAGATGGCCCAGATGCAAACCGACCTGGAAACGTTGAATGCAAAATATGATGCCATCACTAAAATGATCGAGAAAAGAGGGTTGCTTACCTTTTCCGCGGAGGGAAAAAATGCAGAAAGCAAATGGGAGTTTGCCAAATTCAAACTGGAATACAGTAAAGGATTGGGTTTTGTAAAAGATGACCAAAATCCCTGGGATTTTTATCTTGGTGCTTTTTACAGTATGAACCGCGACAGCCTGGCTACCGATAAAAAACTCAACCGCTCGATCGGTACCCTGAAAGGAGGGATCAACCATGTGCTGGTCAGGAAAAATAATCAATCGTTCGTGGAGATCCTCGGCGGGTTTGAATACAATTCTGTATTTGATGGAAGATATGAAGAAGAAAAAACCAACCAGTTGAATGCGGTATTCAATGTAGCCTTCCGGCTGGCGCCGAACTTATACCTGCCGCTTGAAATCAAATACGACCCAGAGAACAGCAATTTCTTTGGATTTATCCGCCTGAAATGGGATATGGTCAGGGGGGCTAATTAAGTGAAGGGTTGAAAGTTTAAGGGTTTAATAATTGAATGGTTTAATGATCCGGATTTAACAACCATTAAACTATTAAACCCTCAAACTTTTAAACACCTTGCTCTTTCATTCCGCCCAAATGCTGTTACTTCGCGGAAGTATGCACAAACTTGACTGGTATATACTGAAGAGATTCCTGGTTACCTTCTTCTTTTGCATGGTGCTTTTCATGTTGGTGGCCATAGCGGTTGACAGTAGTGAGAAGGCGGATGATTTTGTAAAGACCGGTCTTAGCACTGCCCAGATCATCAAGCAATATTATTTTGGATTTGTGCCCTATATCTGGGGTCTTCTTTTTCCCTTATTTGTTTTTATCGCTGTTATTTTTTTTACCAGCCGGATGGCTACACGGTCAGAGATCATTGCCATCCTGGCCAGCGGGACCAGTTACAACCGGATGCTGCGCCCCTACCTGGTAGGTGGTTTGCTGCTTGCTGTGGCGCTATGGTTTGGCGACCGTTACCTGATTCCCAAAGCCAATGCTATCAACAGTGATTTCAAGACGAATTATCTCGATAAAAATGATCCCACCAAGAATATCAATACGGTGAATTGCCGGAACTGTTATTACCGCCGGCTGGATTCGGTCACATATGTTGGGATCAAGGAGTATGATACGGCTACGATGAGTGCGACCATGTTCTTTATGGACAAGGTAAGGAATGATAAAGTGGTCTATAACCTCCGCGCCAACGGGGTGAGATGGGATACGGCCACCCATAAATGGAACCTCACCGGTGTAGTGGAACGGAAGATCGACAGTATGCAGGAAGCGACAACGAGTACTCCCAGCATGACCCTGAGTATCGGGTTAAGACCGGAAGAACTTCGAAAGGATGAATATTTAAAAGACAGGTTGAATACACCACAGCTCCTGGCATTTATCAAGCGGGAGGAAGCGAGAGCTACCGAGGGTTTGAATGGATTGAAAGTGGAACTGTACCGGCGAACGGCCACGCCGTTCGCTGTGTTATTGCTCACCATTATCGGGGCGGTTATTGCCAGCAGAAAAACAAGGGGTGGAAGTGGTATGCACCTGGCCATCGGCATTGTGACGGCGGCACTATTTATTGTATCCGACCGGTTCTCTACCGTATTTGCTACCAAGGGCAGTTTCCCACCTTTACTGGCTGCCTGGCTCCCGAATATTGCCTTCTCTTTCGTGGCCTTTTACATGTATAAAAAAACGCCGAAATAATCAGGATTTAATGATGAATTATGAGTTATGATTGGGTGATCCATCATTCATAATTGTCAAATTCCTCCCGGTCATGCTCCTGTCACCAACGTTTGGTTGCATAGCGGTAACGATTGCATGATTTGTAGAACATAGTTCCCTTATTTTTTGCTGCGGCAGGCATCATTAACTACCTTTAGCCCTCTACTGAACAAGGGGAATTTCTTAAATAATTTTCATGAAATCACTAAAAGAAAAGTTCAAGGCGAAAGCTGAACAGCTGAGCGCAGATCTCAAGGTAATTTTAAAGGAACATGGTAATAAAGTGGTCGGGGAGGTGCAACTGGCGCAGGTTTACCAGGGAATGAGGGGAATGACAGGCTTAGTGACCGAAACCTCCTTGCTCGATGCCCAGGAAGGCATTCGTTTCAGGGGATATTCTATTCCGGAACTCAGGCAGAAACTGCCGAAAATACCTGGTGGCACAGAACCTTTGCCTGAAGGATTGTTTTACCTGATGCTGATCGGGGAATTGCCTACCGAAGAAGAGGTGCAGGAAGTGACTTCTATTTTGCAGCGCCGCAGCCATGTCCCCAATCACGTATTTCATACTATCGAAGCATTACCGCTGAATACACACCCGATGACACAATTTGTCGTAGGGGTGATGGCTTTGCAGACCGAGAGCCAGTTTGCTAAAAAATATGCGGACGGTCTTAATAAAAAGGATTACTGGGAAGCGGTATTTGAAGATTCCATGGACCTGATCGCGAGACTGCCCCGCGTAGCTGCCTATATTTATCGCCGTAAATACAAATTCGGGGATCATATTCAACCAAATGGCTTACTGGACTGGGCGGGCAACTTTGCGCACATGCTCGGGTTCGAGGATGAGAAATTTAAAAAGCTCATGCGTTTGTACCTGACGATCCATGCGGATCACGAAGGAGGAAATGTGTCTGCGCATGCTACACACCTGGTAGGATCTGCTTTATCCGATCCTTATCTTTCTTTTGCAGCAGGTATGAATGGACTGGCAGGCCCGCTGCATGGATTGGCCAACCAGGAAGTGATCAAATGGATCTTTGAAATGCAACAGGCGCTGGGTACGGAAACGCCTGATGCAAAACAGATAGAAGAATACGTAAAGAAAACATTGAGCGAAGGAAAAGTAGTACCGGGATACGGACATGCTGTACTTCGCCAGACCGATCCCAGGTTCACGGCACAAATGGAATTCGGAAAGCAATATATGCCTGATGATCCGCTGGTGAATACTGTCTGGAAAATATATGAAGTGGTGCCGCCGATCCTGCAATCGCTGGGTAAGGTAAAAAACCCATGGCCGAATGTGGATGCACACAGTGGTGCGTTGCTGGTGCATTTCGGAATGAAGGAATATGAATATTATACGGTGCTGTTTGGTGTGAGCCGTGCATTGGGTGTGCTGGCCAGTTTATGCTGGGACAGGGCATTGGGATATGCACTGGAAAGACCAAAATCAGTGACTACAGATATGGTGAAAAAATGGCTCAATGGTGAAGGAGAGATATGGGGAGATTAAACCTCACTTTAAGTAATGTAAAGCCCCGTCTTTTTAAAAAGACGGGGCTTTTTTATTTATAACCCCCTGATTTTACGCGTAAAATCCGATCTGTGTATGAATTCTGCGCCTGGCAGGGGTTTGCTGCTATGTTTTTTTCTGGTATGGTTTTTTATAATATTCAGTGAACCTTTATTCAATAACTTTTAAAATAAATGATTATGACAACCAGGAACAAAGTATTGTTGGGAATAGTAGGCGCTGCTGCCGCAGGTGTAATAGTGGGTTTACTGATTGCCCCTGAGAAAGGAAAAGATACCCGCAAGAAGATAAAAAAAACGGCTGGTGACTGGGCCGATACAGTAAGTGGCATGTGGGCAAAAGGAAAAAGAGCCGCAGATGATTATATCGAAGAAGGAAAAGAAAAACTGAAACATGCAAAATCAAGCGCAGAAGACAAAGTAAACAAAATGAAAGAAAGCTACAGCTAAGCTATATCCCGTCAACTAAAGCAGGTCATTATGATCTGCTTTAGTTGATTTATAAAATACCTCTTTTATGCAAATGGATGATCTTAAAGAAAAGACAACCGATCTTGCCGATCATGTGCAGGATATAGCAGACACCTTTTACAAACTCACTGTCGTCAATCTCACCCAACGGGTCAGTAATGTGGCTTCCGGCTTGTTTGTCACCTTGCTGGCAGGAATCATTGGTTTTATCGTATTGTTATTCTTAGGGGTAGCTCTTTCATTATGGTTGGGCGACCTGCTGGAAAACCGTACTGCCGGATTTTTATTAGGAGCCGCCTTTTTCCTGATCGTTTTATTGATCCTGGCGGCGATGCGTAAGAAAATAATATTTCCTTTTATCAGAAACCTGATCATTCGCAAACTATATGACTAAGTCAATCGATACATATGAGGACCTGATGCAGGAGAAGGCCCGTTTGAAAGCCTTATTCAAGGCGCAGAAAGAATTGATCCGGGAAGACATCAATGAAATAAAAGAAGAACTGGCTCCGGTAAAAAAGGCCATTTCTTTTGCCGGTAAATTAACGACCAAGGAATCGGGCAATTTCTTATTGAATGCGACTTCCAATACAGCGATCGATCTTATCGTCAGGAAATTTTTACTGGCACGTTCGGGCTGGCTGATGAAAATAGTAGTGCCTTTTCTGTTAAAAAATTATTCATCGCATGTGATCGATGAAAATAAGGGTACTATCATGAATAAGATATTTTCCTTTTTCGGCAGGAAACATAAGCATTCTGCTAACGGGAAAATGCATCCGCATGCAGAACAGGAGAGCGAGGAGGATTAATAGTATAACCCGACATATAAAAGCAACAAAAAAGCTACTATGATTAGTAGCTTTTTTTGTGGAGAACAGGGGAGTCGAACCCCTGACCTCTTGCATGCCATGCAAGCGCTCTAGCCAACTGAGCTAGTTCCCCTTGTTCCTTCCCACGGGGACGCAAAAATAATGGAAAACGACAACTTTTTAAACATTAAATATGGAGTTCCCGGGGCTTATATTTTACCCTGTTGTTCTTGTCTGCCGCCTATAATTATAATATCCTTTCTGTAGATTTTCCTTATGTCCGCTATATCGTTTCTTCGGGGTTTCCTTACCTTTTGTCTGTCTTTTCTATATCGTTTGTTGCTGCTGTATATAAGCAGTATTTCAACAGATTCTAAGTGTTCTGTATCCAGTCCTTCCGGGTTCCTCATTTTCATCGGATACTGTTCACGAACGAAAAAGGTCATTTCACGAACAACTCCTTCGCTCACCACGTATTATTGTTGCAGTTTCCTGGCCGCTATGCTACATTGCGCTTGTTGACCGGTATGCAGACGTGCCTGGAATCATGAGAGCGCCCCGGTTCTTCCCGCAACAACATGAAAGAAAAATTGATGGAAAATCTCATCTATTCAGCAATAAAAATTTTTGTCATGGATACACGGATAAATCCGTGTATCCATGACAAAAATTTTAAAGAAACAATAGGATAAACAATACATATAACAGCGGACATCCCTTACCCTGCATTTACATTTATTATCCCCGGTTATTATTGTACAAATCCGTTGCTGTCTTTTCATAGCTTAATATTTACGTTTGTTTGTACCAGCCATCATATCCCGCGAAACTTCATTTGTTTAAATAAATGATCTTACCTTAAGGGCAGGATAAACACGCTCAACTTAAACGACTGAATTGCATATGAAAAATAATCGCCGCGATTTCATTAAGAGATCAGCTACTATTGCCTCTGCACTGTCAGTAGGCGGAATCGGTGTTGTCAACGCATCAACCCCTTTCATACATACAAAACCAAACACCAGGGAAAATTTTGGCGGCGTAGCTAAAGATGCCGGCATGCAACTGAGCGAAGCCTATTTCTGGGGTATG
>CAMLGR010000051.1 GCA_946479615.1 uncultured Bacteroidota bacterium
ATTTCATTTTGGTATTTACGTTCCCGATCTTATTTAAAAAACTTGGGGACACTACCTTTTACATATATGCAGGTGTTTGCATAATAGGATTTTTATTTGTATGGTTCAGGGTGAAAGAAACAAAAGGACAAACGTTGGAAGAATTGGAAAGTACCATGGTCATTCATTGATCATGCTGCCGGTAAATCGGCAATATAATAATGTACATATCATTTGTAGTGAGTAATCGGCTGCTCAGTTAAAATCTTTTTAAAAGGGTTGAAGAATTTTTGTCAATGCTAAACCATTTTACATGAAAAGGATAACACTTCTGTCATTATTCTATGTTTTTATTTTTGTACTGATTTCCTGTGATACTGGCAATAAGCAAAAGATCAGTAACGATATTATTGATCTTGCTGGTGAATGGCGATTTCAATCCGATATAAAAGATGAAGGGATAGCTGGAGAATGGTTTGGCAAGGATATAGATGATCAGATAAAGCTACCCGGTTCAATGACTACGAATAATAAAGGCGATGATATAAGCGTAAATACACCGTGGACCGGAAGCATCTTTGATTCTTCCTGGTTTTTCAAAGCCGAGTATGCTAAATACCGCGAGCCGGGTAATATTAAAGTTCCTTTCTGGTTGCAGCCGGTGAAATATTACAAAGGGCCGGCATGGTACCAGAAAGATATTGAGATCCCTGATACCTGGAAAAACAAACACCTCGAACTCTTTATAGAAAGAAGCCATTGGGAGACGACTGTCTGGATCGATAAGGAAATGATTGGTATGGAAAATAGCCTGGCCACAGCACAGGTATTTGACCTTTCTCCTAAATTAACTCCTGGCAAGCATCGGTTAACAATCAGGGTGGATAACAGGATCAAAGAAATAAACGTAGGGCCCAATTCCCACAGTCTTACTGATCACACACAAACCAACTGGAATGGACTCGTTGGTAGTTTGCTTATACGCGCTCGTCCTTTAGTATATATAAAAAATGTAAAACTATATCCGGATATAAAAAATAAACAGGTAATGGCCAGGGTTAGTATAAGTAATAATTCCGGTCAGGCTGCTAAAACAACTATCTCTTTAACAGTGTCTGTTTTGGATAAACAAGACAACGGATTAAAATCTGTATTAAAGGAAATAGATGTACCTGGAAAAGAAGTGGATATTGAAATGATCTATCCGATGGGTGATAATCCTTTATTATGGGATGAATTTCACCCGAATCTCTATTCAATGAAAGTATCGCTTGCCAATACAACGAGTAGCAAAGATGAAAAATTGTTGCTGTTTGGTATGCGTGAATTTAAAACAGAAGGGACACAATTTACCATCAATGGCAAGCGTACATTTTTACGAGGTACATTGGAATGTGCAGTATTCCCATTGACAGGGTATCCTCCTACCGATGTTGAATCATGGATGAAAATATACAAGGCTGCAAAATCCTATGGATTGAATCACCTCCGGTTTCATTCATGGTGTCCGCCTGATGCAGCATTTGAAGCTGCTGACAGGTCGGGATTTTATCTGCAAATAGAATGTTCCTCCTGGGCCAATTGGGGAAGTGCTGTTGGTGATGGTGCGCCTGTTGACAAATATATAATGGATGAAAGCGAACGTATTGTAAAGGATTATGGCAATCATCCATCGTTCTGTATGTTGTCCTATGGTAATGAACCCGGAGGTGAGCACCAGGAGCAATACCTTACTGAATTTGTAAAACACTGGAAAGCAAAAGACAGCAGTCGTCTTTATACAGCCGGTTCTGCATGGCCATCCATTGCAGAAAATGATTACCATGTTATTTCAAAACCACGGATCCAATTATGGAAAGCAGGATTGGGTAGCGTTATCAATGCCCAGCCTCCGCGTACCAATTACAATTGGGCAGATACGATAGCGAAATGGAAAGTGCCGGTGGTGAGTCATGAGATCGGGCAATGGTGCGTGTATCCTGATTTCAAAGAAATAAAAGAATATACAGGGGTATTAAAAGCAAAGAATTTTGAAATATTCCAGGAAACATTAACGAATAATGGGCTGGGCCAACTCGCTGATAGTTTTTTGCTAGCATCAGGAAAATTACAGGCGCTATGTTACAAAGCTGACATAGAAGCCGCTTTGCGTACACCCGGGTTTGGCGGGTTTCAATTATTGGGTTTATATGATTTCCCCGGACAAGGTACTGCATTGGTAGGGGTATTGAATGCATTCTGGAAGGACAAAGGTTATATCAGTGGTCAGGAATACAGCCGCTTTTGTAACTCTACTGTTCCTTTGGCTAAGTTTCCTAAAATGATCTATATTAATAATGAGACATTATCAGTACCTGTAGAAGTAGCGCATTTTGGGCCATCAGTTTTAAAAGGAATTACTCCGGTATGGACCATTACTGATAATGCCAGGAAAGTATTATTTAAAGGACAGTTGTCATCAAAAGATATTTCGCAAGGCAATGCCATACAACTGGGTAGTATCAACCAATCATTGAATACAATCACTACGCCCCAGCAACTTCTTTTAACTGTATCTGTTGGGGAGTTTCAAAACACCTGGAGCTTTTTTGTTTATCCTGCCGTATTACCAATCATTGAAGATGATGTATTGATAACCCAACAATTGGATGATAGAGCTATTGGTACATTGAATAATGGAGGAAAAGTATTGCTGACCCTTAAGAAGGGGACACTTAGGGATGATAAAGGGGGAAGCATCGCAATAGGATTTTCCAGTATTTTTTGGAATACAGCATGGACAAATGGACAGGCTCCACATACACTTGGAATATTATGCAACCCGCAACATCCTGCCCTGCAATATTTTCCTACAGAATATTATAGTAATTGGCAATGGTGGGATGGTATGAGTCATTCTAATACGATTATACTTGACTCTGTATCTAAAAGCCTGCAACCTATTGTACGGGTAATAGATGATTGGGTTACTAATCGCTCTCTTGGTTTGATCTTCGAGTGCCGGGTTGGGAAAGGTAAATTATTGGTATCAGGGATCGATCTGCTCGACAGTCAGGCGAAACGACCTGAGGCAAAACAATTATTATTTAGCCTGAAAAAATATATGGGATCAGAAAAATTTAAGCCGTTCATAAAAGTCGATATCACAAAAATACAATCATTGATCAAATAGAATTGTTAAGGCCAGGATTTCTGAATGGTAATAGTCCATCCTTTATCCTGATGGAACCTGGCAATGAGAACAGTGCTGATGCAATAAGGTGAAATAATACTGACTAATATACTCAAATATTGAAAATATAATGTGTAATAATCCGGGTTATTCCGGATAATCTGAATAGATCGGCAAATGATAGGAAATAAGATGGATAATGCTTGCTTCAGGGATCGTAAGAAAATCCATTAAAATCACTGTTTATTCCATCAAAATAGATCGTTCAAAATTTTACTTTGGAACAATTGTATATTGATTGCTCAAAGTGCTAAATATAATAATTTATATGAAAAGAAATCACTCGTTTGTTTTGCGTTCAGGAATAGTATCACTGTTTGCAGGCTGTTATTTTTTCAGCTTCGCGCAAAAAGTTTACGAAATCAATGCAGATGTGCCGGAGCAAAAAATTTATTCAGATCATTTGAAACTAGGGGGTGTGAATCCCAAAGGTGAAGCAGTATCAGTTAACAACTATTATATTTCTATCAATAATAAACCTGTTATACCTATTTCAGGTGAATTTCATTATTCAAGATATGCCAACCAGTATTGGGATGAATCTATCAAAAAGATGAAAGCGGGAGGGATTACAGTTATCCCGACTTATGTTTTCTGGAACATTCATGAAGAAGAGGAAGGGAAATTTGTATGGACTGGTGATAAAAATCTTCGCAAGTTCATCAAATTGTGTAAGAAGAATAGTATGTATGCTATTGTTCGTATTGGACCTTTTGATCACGGCGAAATCAGGAATGGGGGCTTACCGGACTGGTTGTTAGGTAAACCCTTGAACATACGCATGAATGATCCATTATATTTATCGTACGTAGAAAAATTTTACAATGAAATTGGGAAGCAATTAAAAGATTTATATTATAAAGATGGTGGCCCGATTATCGGCATTCAAATTGAAAATGAATATCAACATTCAGCTGCCCCTTGGGGATTGACCTATCCGGGACAGCCACTTGATTTCACTGCTGCTGACAGAGATTTGTCAGCGACACATGAAGGTGTAGCAGTTTCTACCGCTAATAATCCGTATACAGAATTAGGAAATGATCACATGAAAGTCCTGAAGTCACTGGCTGCAAAAGCGGGTATTGTCGCTCCGTTATATACAGCAACTGGGTGGGGATATGCTGCGATTATACCAAACGAATCAATCCCGGTAACAGCTGCATACGCTTACCCGTTTTGGACTCCGAAAAGGGATTGTTCTCCATTCTTTTTATATAAGAATATGCATGCCAATCCCGACTATTCTCCTGTACGGTACAAACCCGAAGATTATCCGGCATTTCCAGCAGAATTGGGATCTGGTATCAACCTGACTTATTCAAGAAGGCCAGTAGCCATACATAAAAGTTTTGATGCAATGATTAACCGATGCCTGGGCAGTGGAGCAAATGGCGTGGGTTATTATATGTTTCATGGAGGCTCAACGCCAAGAGGAAAAAATAGTTTCATGAGTGATGAAGCTTATGGGTTGACTAAAATATCATATGAGTACCAGGGACCAATAGGAGAATATGGGCAGGTACGTGAAGGATACCATCGTTTAAAATTGCTTCATTTTTTCATTAAGGATTTTGGTGATATACTAGCACCTATGACAGTTGCTCTTCCGGCTAATGCGGCAAGTCTTAAACCAGAAAATATCAGTGACCTCAGGTATGCTGTCAGAGTTAAAGGTAATAGTGGATTCTTGTTTCTGAATAATTTCCAGGATGATACTATTATGCAGGATCAAAATAATATCCAAATAAAAATAAAAACTGCTGCCGGAGATTTGTTGGTTCCTGAAGCCGGGGGATTTAATTTAATTAATGGTGAAAACGTGATCTTCCCTTTCAATTTTGATTTGAACGGAACAAAATTAAATTATGCTACAGCCCAACTATTGATGAAAGGCGATAACGCAAATCCATACTTTGTATTCTTTACCCCTGCAGGAATTAACGGAGAATTTTCCTTTTCAGCCGGAACCAGTGTGGAAAATGTTCAGGGAACTACAATTGATCCTAATAATCAAAGAATCCTTATTAAATGCACAGAAAGGGTAAGTGAATTTTCTATAGTTCATAATGGTAAAAAGACCAATATTTTGGTGATCGATAAAAATCTCGCGCTGAAATCCTATATAGTTTCCCTCAATGGTAAAAAAAGCCTGATTTTTTCTGATGCAATAGTACTGCAAAATGAAAACGGTTTTGAATTATTAAGTGATGGTATCAGTAGTTTTGAAATTGATGTATATCCCAAAACTGCAACAATCCCTAAAGCCACTTCTGGCACGTTGACAAAAACAGAAGGTGAAACGCTTTTTTCTTCTTATCGCCTGACACTGGCATCCTATGAATTTGCTGCAAAAACAAATGCGGTTAGTGCTAAAAAAATGACCGTCGCTTTGCCGCAGGTAATCCCGGCAAACGTGAATGATATATTAATCACTGTTAATTACAAAGGGGATACCGGCATGGGTTTTCTGAACGGTGAGTTAATTGCAGATAACTTTTATAATGGCATTCCCTGGCAGATAGGATTAAGAAAGTTTATGTCATCAACTGTAAAGCCAAAGGAAATGGTTTTATATTTTCGGCCAATGGAGAAAAATGCGACATATCTCCTGGACCTGCAGCCTTATCCTCAATTCATTCCTGATTTTGGCAGATCAAATTCATACCTGAAAGTAGACAGTCTTTCATTTACGCCGCAGTACAAAACAACGATTAAGTTTTAAAGATGGCCATCGTTATTTCGGTAAAAAGTAATAGTAGCGAAAACACATCAACGCACCATTTCAACACTAAGTAGTTTAGGTATTTCTTTTATTTCTGCTTTAGGTGGTTATCTTTTTGGGGTTGATTTTTTCGCGGTTATATCTGGTGCATTGCCATTTCTTCAAAAGCAATTTTCCTTAAATGCTTATTGGGAAGGGTTGGCAACAGGCAGCCTGGCATTAGGTACCATGATCGGTTGCCTGATAGCAGATACAGTTGCTGATAAATGGGGCAGGAAACCGGGGTTGTTGTATTTATGGGTGGGGTAAATCTCTTATTCAAGGTAGTGGCGATGATGCTTGCAGATAAATTGGGTCGCAAGCCATTGACGCTGATAGGAGCCGGCGGTTTAGCTATAATCTACGTTATCGTAGCACAATTACTAAGTACACATTCATCGAATATTTCGTGGTTTTTTTTTATCTGCAATAGGAACGTATGAATCAATTGCCGGCAGACCAGTTTGTACAAATTCATCGCTCCTTCGCGATCTCCATTCATCATTTTGATATAGTCAGAAAAGGATCGGTATCTTTTACAAGGCATCCAAAGGATGCACTCGCAGTTTCCAAAAGTTTTTATGCCGTCCTGATAGGACGGATTAAGATTATCGATGCGGGAGTGGGAGAGTAATGATTTGTATAATTACGGAATCTTTTGATCGCAGACGGGTTTGGGTTAGCAGGTGTTTCTTCTCATGCTTTTAGAAACTCAACCCGCCGTCTGTGAACCGCCCGTGACACTGACAGCAAAAATTATTTTTCACCGAAATAACAAATCCTGATACTTTCTTTCTACTTTTAATAAAGTGGTATTAGGTTTCAGGTGTTAAATGTCAGATGTAAGTCCGGGTTAAAAAAGTAATTGTTATTCGTAAAACAACTACCATCACCAGGCATTTCACACCCAACACTTAAACCCGACACCATCTCTTATCACTTCAGAACCGAACTAAAACCATCATGAAATATCTTTTACTTCTTGCAACGCTGCTATCATCGACTTTAATTTTTAGCCAGGGAAAAACTCCCCGCGAAACAGTAACCATCGACAGTGCCTCCGTTACCTACGGCCGGCCATCCATGAATGGTGCCAGTATTTTCGGCAATATGCAGAAATACGGAAAGATATGGATGGTAGGCGCTGGGCAGGCATCTGCGCTGACAGTTACAAAAAATATAAAATTTGCCGGTGAAGATCTTGCTGCCGGAACCTATAGTCTATTCGCTATTCCCAGTGAAGATCATTGGACGATCATCCTGAATGGTGAACTCAATCAATGGGAAGCACTTAAGTATGATAAGCATAAAGAGAAAAATGTTTTGCAGGTGGATATACCCGTCACTGCACTTGAATCGCCGGTTGACCAATTAACGATACGTTTTCCACAACCGACTTCCATGATCATTGAATGGGATAAAGCACAGGTGACGATCCCTATTGAATGGTGACAAATAAAATATATATTTCATCTCCTGGATATAAAGTAAGTGCATGCACTTACTTTTTTTATAACAAAAAACTTATTGAAGTATATCATGCTTCAAATTATCAGTCATAATAAATTATAGTTTTCCACAATACTTTTTTTTTAATTATTTGTGTTCATATTCGTATTCAAGTTTTTTTCGAACCACAACCACCCTTCCAATGAACCAAACAATTAATCACACATCCATTGTGTGTAAGGCAGCTCTGCTTCCACCGGATTTACTCCCAGTTCCACTAAAAAATCAAACACCGCTTTTACGGTCATTGCTAAGACAGCGTTAACTAATTAATCTTTTATTCATGAGATTAGTCAGTAAACCTGCTATAGCCATGCTATTGCTGTTACTTTCCTTATGCGGAAAAGTAATGGCACAGGATACTACTGCTATATCCGTAAATCAATTCTCGAACAAAGCAGATACAACCGATCGCCTCCTGCTGTTAAGTCCTGATTCATTGATCACCCGCAAACTGAAACAATTGATTTTTACCAGCGATTCAGGCATGCTCACTTCTTTTATTCCACGCCTGTCAATACCGGCGGCACCGCCTTCTTCTTCTTTTGTAAAATGGGGAGGAGGATATATAAGTTACAATTGGTCGTTCCGTTCCGGTGAAGATTCCTCTGTTATCGATAACAATGTTTCCCAGCATTTGATGGCAGGCAGTTTCAATGCTACGATCGCTCAAACGATTCCCGTGCGTGTGACCTGGTTTGAACGGCATACCAATTCGAAATATTTTAAAGACTACCGTGATATAACAGTAGACCTGGATATGGCGAAGTACCGGCAATTGAAATCACAAAAAGCGCTGAATAACTTAAAAACAAAATATCAGGGTATGCGTAATCCGCAGTTGCCGCTGGATATGGCAACAGCGGGATCAAAAGCGGGAAAGTATAAATCGTTTCTCAACGATCCTTTTATACTCCGGGAACTGATCCGTTCTAAAGAGACCCTGATCCGCAAGGATTTTCCGGACACATCTTCCCGCTATGTGGATTCGCTAACAGCCCATGCCACAAAATTCATTGCGCTTTATGATTCCATACGGCAGCGGCAGACCTATTATGCGGGGATAAAAGATTCACTGTCGCGTATTTACCAGCAAACAGAAGCCTATGCCAATAAAATAGAATCCCTTTTTTCCGGTAAACAACTTTCTGTTGCCGAAACTGAAGAACTGGAAAAGTTATATGGCTCAAACGATCCAGGTATACAGCAACTCCGCCAGGCTAAAAGCGGTATCAGGAAATTATCGGTGGGCCGCACCTATCCCAATTATAGCAATCTCACGCTGCAAAATGTAAATGTGAACGGGATCAACCTGGAGTATGCAAGGAATCATTATTATTTCGCTGCAACAGCCGGGTTGGTTGATTTCCGCATCCGTGATTTTTTATACAGTCAGCAGAAACTGCCCCGACAGTATGTATATGCTGTACGGGCTGGTTATGGCACCCGCGAATCGGACCATATCATCCTGACGTATTTCCGCGGAAGAAAACAATTGTTTGGCGGCAACCTGCAACAACCTTCTACAGGGATACAGGGGATCAGTTTATCAGGACAGTTTTATATCGTAAAAAATATACGCGTCTATGGTGAAGTCGCACAATCCGGAATTCCTTATGCCCTGGGTGGTAATAATTCGGATAAGCCCGCTCTTGCTTTAAGCGATCATTCACAACGTGCCTATGCTACCGGTTTTACTGCACAGTTCCCGGGTACGCACACATTTGCCGAAGGGTACTACCAGCATTCGGGTTTAAACTATCAAAGTTTTAATAGTTTTCAATACAATGCCGTTGCCAATAGCTGGTCGTTCCGTATCGACCAGTCATTCTGGAAACAGCAATTGTTTTTCCAGGCGGCGTTCCGTAAAAATGATTTTATAAATCCACTGGTGCTGCAGCGATACAATGCCAATACGGTATTCAAAAGTTTTATGCTCAGCTTCCGTAAATATAACTGGCCCATTGTATCGGCCGGATATATTCCTGCTTCGCAATACACACTCGCCGGCAGCCAGGTCTATGAAAACCATTACCAGACATTTACGGGGAATATCAGTCACCAGTATCGCCTGGGGGTCATTAGCGGTTCCACGCTGGTCTCTTTCAGTCGTTTTTATAATGATGACAGCGATAGCGGGTTTGTCTATTATAATTCATCGAACTTTTTTATCGGGCAGACTTTTCTGTTCAACCGGTTTACGGCCAGTGTCAATATATCGGGTATGCGCAACGGGCGGCATGATATGGTAGTGATGGAAGAAAATATATCGGCCACTTTTTTTAAAACCATCAACGCAGGTGTTGGTATTAAGATCAGTAACCTGAACAAGATGGTCAATAAGATCGGGTTCAATGCAAAAGTGCGGGCCAGCCTGAAAGGAATAGGAGAGCTTAACCTGTGGATGGAGCAGAGTTATTTGCCGGGATTGCAGCAGGATTTTTATAAGTATCAAATGTTTAATACAGGTCTGATAAGATATTTTAAATAATAAAAACAGCAGGATAATGCATTTAAAACTTTAGAACAACCTATGTGAAACCTATGTTCCTATGTGCCTATGTGGTGAACCTACGCCATTCGGTTATAGTACTATGACAGCACTGCGTAATTTTTATCACATAGGCACATAGGAACATAGGTTTCGAATAGGGCATTTCCGGGATTTTAAATGATCTCTCCTTCAAAAAACAGAATAAAGTACAACCAGCTATGCAAAAGTTAAAATTACAATTCATGATAAAGAGCATTCTTTTACTGTTACTTGTTTTTGTGACAGTGGCGGCAAGCGCCCAGGTACATACACAGATCATTGGAGACAGTGTCCGTATGCGTAGTAACACCGGTACGACAGAATTGATCCTGGAGAACAGTACGAAAAACGTAAATGGTTTTTTGTATAATAAAGGTGATGGCAGAACAGAATTCCGGCCGGCCCTGGTGAAGCTCAATGATACCAGTTTTGTATTTGGAGGAGATACGATGCAACTGGCTACTGCCTGGAAGATCACCGGTAATAGCGGTACCAGTGCTGCAACCAATTTCCTGGGCACCACCGATAGCACGAATCTTATTATCAGGACAAACAACCTGCAGCGCATGTCTGTCTGGGGTAATGGAGTTGTAAATATTGCTGGTGATGATGATACCGCAAGGCCGGCATTCAGGGTCTATCCTAATGGTGACTTTAGTGCATCTACCAATAACGATTATACGCCTGATCAGAATCTCAAGCGAAACGGGATACGCTTTAATAAAAAACTGGGATTGCTGGAGATAGGGATCAGTAATAATGTGGATACTTCACTTACACTTTCACAGGACAGCTTTGAAACATCGGGCTTGATTATTAATTCGGACAATCCTAACAAAATCGGATCGGCAATGATATCCACAATTATTGCCGGCGATGGTACTGAAATAGAGCCAGGTCATGACTTGAATTGGTCGATCATTGCCGGTGAGCAGCATAGAATATCAGGTAATTTTCTGAAAAGTATGCTCAATGGACATAACCAGCGGATAAGTGGTCCTATAAACATGTCTTTTATAACTGGTCTTTCCAACACAATGCATGACACAATGTGGCAATCTATTGTTAACGGCACTACAAACGAGGATACAGGAGGTACGTCCAACTCGTTAATAAACGGACTTAGCAATAGTTATTCGGGTATTAATCAGTTTATGTCTGGTGTTGGACTTATATCAAGGAGTTATTCATCTGCTACACTGGGTTCAGCCAACGTCGATTTCACTTCATTGCCACGTATTCCATTTATCAATACAACACCACCGATCTCTGAACTCAAACCTTACCCATTATTTGTCATTGGTAACAGTAATGCACCTGGCACCAAACGATCGAATGCCCTGACCATGTTATACAGCGGCCGAACGCAGATCAATACCACCGGTTATGATACCGCGCTCTCGGAATCCGATGTCACCCCCAAAGCAGCATTGGAGATCGTAAGCCATAACAGTGGTATCCTTATTCCCAAACTGACCAATGCACAACGCGACAGTATCAAAAGCGGGGATCGCATCAATGGATTATTACTGTACAATACAGACAGCAGCAAGTTCCAGTTCTATAATGGAACCAAATGGAAATCGCTTTGCGATAGTTGTACCGGGCCTAATTACGCTATCCAGTCATTACATGACAGTTCCACGATTGTTTTAAACGCAGCCAATAATATCAACAGCACTGTTACATTAACCGGCAGCAACCGTACTGTTTCTGTCACCAACCCGATCGCTGGTTATACCTATCGTTTAAAAATTGTGCAGGATGGCACCGGAAGCCGTACCATTACGGATTGGCCCAGCGGTACGCTATGGCCGTCAGGCACACCTCCTGTATTATCCACTACCGCTTCTTCTATCGACATGGTGAGCCTTTTTTATGACGGTACCAATTATTTCGGCGATTATAAATTATTATTCAAAGCTCCTCCTGCAGGACCCAGTATATTAGGCTATGATGCACAAAGCGGTTATGATCCTACTGTGCATTCTCTCACAAGTGTGCCCGCCGGCACCTTGCTCGTTGTCACAACCTGCGCCGGATCTGCTTCTTCCAATGCAAGCGTGAGCAGTTCGCCTTCACTTACCTGGACCAAACGCGTGGATGCATCTGCTTCGACAAGCGGTGATGCCGAAATATACACTGCAGTATATACAGCCGGGGGAAATATTACAATAACAAGCAGTTGGGGTGAACAACCACAAGCCAGTGTATGCTACCAGATCAGCGGACAGGAATCATCCCTTGGCGGAGCGACTGCAACAGGCACTGCTCAAACACCGGCCAATGTTTCTATTACTACGACAAGAGCCAATAGTTTGATACTGGCTGTTTCGAGCGACTGGAATGCAGTAGTGGCCACGTATAGTTATACCGGATCGCCGACAGAAACCAATTATGCACCTTATACCGGTGCCGGTACTTTCTATCATTATTATAAACAAGCTGCTTCCGCTACTTCCTATACACTTGGCGTAGCAACACCAAGTGGCCAGAAAAGCGGTACCGCCTTACTTGAAATCAGGGGCAATTAATTTTTAAAAGAAGAATATGAAAAAGATAGTATTCTTTATTCTCCTGCTGGGTTCCTACCATGGCTTCGGGCAGTTGTCGGTAAACATACTTACACCTCCGGGTGGTATTATGGATAAACAGCAGCTCTGGAATATCATTGCCACCAATACAGAAAGCTATGCCTTGTCGGTGCAGGTGCAGGTAACCTTTGCCGAAGCCGCCAGTGGTCAGCCGGTGTTTACGGCCAGTGTTCCTTCTTTGCTGATCAGTCCTGGTACTACGCAGATCACGCCGGGCAGTATTGGAACGCCCTTATTCAATATCGCCAATCCTGATTACCAGATGGACCCGGGCCCCAATGGATTGCTGCCGGTAGGAACATTCAATGTGTGTTATAGTTTTCTTATCGACAAGTATAACAAAGTGGTGAGGGAATGCCAGACGATCACGATTCCGCCGCTGGGTCCTTTACTGTTAATACAACCGGCAAACAGTTCGGAAACCGAAAGTATTCACCCGCTTTTCAGTTGGCTGCCTTTTTCTTCGGGCAAATCATTGAATCATTTACGTTATGATTTCAGGATCGTGGAAATGCAGGAAGGGCAAACGGCAGCGGATGCCATAAAGGATAACCTGCCGTTATTCAACGCTACTAATCTTTCCAGTGCCAGCTATTCCTATACAGGTCATGCCATACCACTGGAACCAGGTAAAGATTATGCCTGGCAGGTAATGGCGCTCAACAATCTTACTCTTATTATCAAAAGTGAAGTGTGGTCTTTCCATACAAAGGAGAATCCAGCGACTGTAGTGCTTCCGAAAGCAGATCCGGTCTTTATCAAACTAAATAAAGAAGGAACCCAGTATGGCGATGTAGTGTTCTGGGGAAATCTGCGGTTTGATTTTTTTAACGAAACTGCTGACAGGAACTGGAGAATAACTGTTGATGATCTGACAGGTTCCGGTAACAGCTCATTTACACTGCCTATGGATAGTATTGTCATTCAACGCGGGCAGAATCTGATCAACTATAATGCTGCCGCCGATAAACGTTTTGCTGATAAACACTTATACCTGTTGAAAGTGATCGATTCAAAGAATGAAAGCCGGCAATTACGATTTGAATACAGGAGGCCAGGTAAAGCGGGAGGGAAATAGGAAGCAGCCAATGGGAAATATGGCCATCCCATTGCCGGCTGCTTTTGAACAATACACCATTAATACAATATTATCGAATGATACTTTTATTTGTCAATAGATACAGGAAGAGAATAGCTGTTGCGTTCCTGCTTATATTATCGCTGCAGATAACAGCGCCGGCTTTAGCAGCCGATACAGCTACTACCCTGTACAGGTATACCAACTTCTACACACCCACCGGGGATGTATCGTTTTTACGACCGCTCCCGGATCATATTAAAATAGAACAGGAAACAGGGTGGCCGGTATTGGCAACTGTTGGTGAATCTCACAATTTCGCTATTGCCGGCAACGATATTAAGGAAGCTCCGTTGGATATAGACGGGCCTGGTCAACCGGAAATGAAAAGTTTCCAAAGTGTGAACAGCGATAATATGGTGGACCTGTTTACCGGGGATTTTTCTTACAGCATTCCTTTGCTCGATGTGGGTGGGTATCCGGTGAACCTGCATTATACCAGTGGGATTACTATGGACCAGGAAGCAAGCTGGGTAGGATTGGGATGGAATATTAATCCGGGTTCTGTCAGTCGCAGCATGCGCGGTTTACCAGATGATTTCGACGCCATTAATGACAGTCTTACCAAAGTGCAACATATCAAACCAAACCGCACTACCGGTGTGACTCTCGAACCAAGTCTTGAAATAATTGGTGCACCCATCAATGTGTCGGCCACGCTGGGAGTATTCTATAATACATATAATGGCTACGGTTTGGAAACGGGTGTCGGTATCGGGGGTACGGCCAAGACGTCTTTTGGTTCGCTGACGGGCAATCTTTCGATCAGCAATAATTCCCAAACCGGCATACGTGTTAATCCATCTATCAGCGCGCAATTCGGAAAAGCCAATGAGCAGGATCGTTTACAGGGTACGCTCGGAATTTCCACCGGGTATTCCAGCCGTACAGGTATTACCTCTTTGCAGATCAATGGGGGTGTGCAGAATGATAATTGGGGTTGGCAAAAAGGCGGACAGGTAAATAATGGAGTTAATTACCCGGTTGCCACCATCAATTTTGCGAGACCCGCGTATACTCCTTCTGTGAATATGCCTATTAGTAACAGCGCTTATTCCTTTACCGGAAAAGTGGGCGATGAAATCTGGGGTACTCATGGTTCGGTTGCCTTTACAGGTTATGTCAACGAACAATCCATTGCCGATGAAGATATCGTGCAAAAGATCCCGGCGGCAGGTTACCTCTATTCTGTCAAAGCAAATGGCCGGGAGAATGTAGTGATGGATTTTAACCGGGAAAAGGATATGGATTTCAATTATAAAACCACTCCACATATTGCCATCCCTCAATACACCTATGCTGCATTGAGTATATCAGGTGAAGGGATCGGTGGCAGTTTTCGTCCTTATCGTGGTGATGTGGGTTATATTTTTGATCACAACATTGCGTCCCGCAGCAGCAGCAGCAATGGCTCTGTGGATGTTGGTTTTGGTGTGACGGCACACGGAGGACTGGAAATAACAAATATTACTACCAATACCACCAATCATCGCTGGGACCAAAAGAATAATATTGCCTCCAATCTTGCTTTCCGGGATGCCGATACGACTTATGAACCCGTTTATTTCAGAAATCCCGGCGAGAAAACGATTAATGCACAGGAATATTACCGTTCTATTGGTGATGATTCCCTTGTGCGTGTAAAATTGTCCGGTAGCAAGGATCACGTATTTGCCGAAAGCGCCCTGGTAAAATATACTGATGAAGGAAGAATCGATGCGGAAATACCTGTTACAGGACCGCTTGTAAAAAAAGAGAGGGACAAGCGCACCCAGGTGATTTCTTATCTCACGGCAGAAGATGCTGCCATATTGGGACTGGATAAAAAAATAAGGTCTTATTCCATGAATGATACCTTTCCGGGTCAAAGTTGTGCTATTACCTACCGCGAGATGGACAGGGTAGAGGGGATCCGGAAAAAGAATCATATTTCAGAGATATCGGTATTGAATTCTGACGGACGGAAATATTATTATGGATTGCCTATTTATAACGCAATCCAGAAAGACGTAACATTTGCGGTTGGTAGCGATACAGAAGACAGTACCGGATTAACCAGTTATAGCAAAAACACAGATAATACACCCGGGAATACACAAGGTAAGGATGGTTATTACTCCCGGGAGGAAACACCGGGCTATGCGCATAATTTTTTATTGACGGCTATTGTATCTCCCGACTATACCGATCTTACAGGCAATGGGGTTTCGGACGATGATCCCGGGGATGCGGTCCGGTTTAATTATACGCAGGTATTCGGCAAGCAGGACGGTTATTTCCGCTGGCGCACTCCTTTCCAGGATGGCAAGGCCAATTTCAATGAAGGATTAAAAACGAATGATAAAGACAACAAGGCCACTTATCTCTATGGGGAAAAAGAAATGTGGTACCTGCATACCATTGAATCAAAAACCATGGTGGCCGTGTTCAATATTAAAAGCGACCGCAGGGATGTGCATCCGGTGGCAGATGAGAACGGATCATTAAATAAAGGTCAGTCGGCGTACCGGCTTGATCATATCGATCTGTTCGTGAAAGCAGATCTGGTTACCAATAAAACAAATGCACGGCCGGTCAAGACCGTTCACTTCGGTTACAACTATGAATTGTGTAAAAATGCACAGGGCAGTGCAGATACAGGAAAGCTTACCCTGAAAAGTGTATGGTTTACGTATAATAAAAACAATAAGGGCAAGCTGAATCCTTATACATTTCAATATCATCCGGATAACGATGGCGATCCGCTGACAGACTATAACCCTTCTTTCAATTCGAAGAATACAGATCGCTGGGGCAGTTTCAAAAGTAAGAGAGATAATCCGGATAACATGACCAATGCGGATTATCCGTATAGTGTTCAGGATAGTTCAAGAGCAGCCAGGAATGCTTCGATGTGGAATCTGACGGATATTATTCTTCCTTCCGGTGGCAAGATGCATATCGAATACGAATCCGATGATTATGGATACGTACAGAATAAACGCGCTACACAAATGGATACTATTGCCGGCATAGAAACATCCGGCGGAAGTAACCTGTATAATGATGGAACAGAATTTTCAACGATCTATGTGAATACAACGGAGACACTGACCAGCAAAGAAGACCTGCGTACGAAATACCTTGCCATAGATGATATTTTGTATTATAAACTGGCTGTGAAAATTCCGAAGACGATACCAGGTAAAGCGTATGAAATGGTGCCGGGTTACGGAACGATCGAAGACTATGGTATCAATCCGTCAAACAATAAACAATTCTGGGTAAGACTGGCACTGGTAGATGGCATGAGCCCTTTGGTACGGTCGGCGCTGCAATACCTGCGACTGAACCTTCCCGGAAAAGCCTATCCAAATTCGCAGGATATCGATAACCTGACGGTCACCAATGTGATCAAAATGCTGGCCACTTCTTTTTCTGAGATCAAGAATATGGCGATGGGTTTTGATGGATCGGCCCAATCAAGAAAATGGTGCCAGACGATTGATCTTAGCCGCTCTTTTGTTCGGGTAAGCAGCCCGGGGCTGAAAAAATATGGCGGTGGGTACCGGGTAAAACAGATCAGGATCTATGACAACTGGAACAAGATGACGGGGAAGCGCGAATCGGTGTATGGACAGGAATATATTTATACGACTACAGAAAATATCAATGGTGTCGAAAAAACCATCAGTAGCGGCGTTGCCACTTATGAGCCGGCTATCGGGGGCGAAGAAAATCCATTCCGAAGACCGATCGAATACATGGAAAAACTGGCCCCAATGGCGCCGGTGAATTTTATGTTCAGTGAAGAACCACTGGGAGAAAGTTTTTTCCCTTCCCCGATGATTGGCTATAGCAAGGTGCGGGTACGTACGGTCAATGCAAAAGCAAGATCTGCGAATGGCTGGGCGGAAACGGAATTTTATACCAGCCGTGATTTCCCCGTACTGGTCGAACATACGCTGCTGGAGGAAGGCAGTTCGAAATTCAAATATGAAACCACTTCGAATATCCTTCGCCTGAATCATAAGAATTATGTTACGCTGAGCCAGGGTTTTAAGATTGAGTTGAATGATATGAACGGGAAAATGAAGGCGCAATCGAGTTATGCCGAGACTGATCCTGTTCACCCCATTTCGTATTCATTGAATTTTTATAAAGTAGATGATGATAAAGCTTTGCCGAAACATTTAAACAATGAAGTATGGGCGATCGATTCCACTACGGGGACCATCAACACCAAAGCGCAGATAGGAAAAGATATTGAAGTAATGGCTGACCTGCGCGAACAGGGATCAAAAGCAAATACGGTTGGGTTTTCTCCCAATGTCGATATCATTTCTCCATTCCTGCCGCCATTCGTGCCGATACTCGTACTTCCTTCCAAAATAAATCTTCCGCAGAAAGAAGAAGTAAGGTACCGTTCATCGGCTATTGTGAAGATCGTACAGCGATACGGCATACTGGATAGTGTGGTGGTGATGGATAAAGGAAGCGTGGTATCTACCAAGAATATGGTGTATGATGCCGGTACCGGTAATGTAGTATTGTCGCGTACGAATAATGAATTTAATGATCCTGTTTACAATTTCAATTATCCTGCTTATTGGGCCTATAGTGGAATGGGACAGGCGTATAAAAATATTGGTGCGGTATTTCAAAGCGACAACAACACTCTTTTACTCAATGCTGGTATACTATACAAAGGAGATAATGAACGTTTTCCGATGCGTCGTTTCTTTGAAAGTGGCGACGAAGTGTATGTATATAAAGCTAAACTGGCTACAACGGGGCCCGATTGCCGGTATTTTGCCGGAACGTCTGGTTCATGGAGCGGCTGTTTATGGGTGATGGATTCAAGAAAAGGAAATCAGCATGATACAGGTTTCTATTTTATAGATAGCCTGGGCAGGACGCCACATAATCTGGTCATTGAGAAAATGATGATCATCCGTTCGGGAAAAAGAAACATGTCCGATGTCAGTGCCGGCAATGTAGTGATGATGAAAAACCCGGTAAAGCAATTATCTGATGGACGTTACCAGATTGCGATCGACAGTAATACCCGTGTTCTGAATGCTTCTGCGGCTACGTTTAAAGATGTCTGGAAAGTGGAAAATACTCTGTATCAGGAGGATAGTTGTTATGCCTTGTTTAAAGAAGGCCAGATCGATACTTTTTATTCAGAGCCTGCTACCATCTTTCGTCTTTATTATCAACATTATAATAACAATTATGTCAATTATTTAGCCAGCCTCCAGAGTTCACATTTTGTTGCCAGTTCATTGCGCAAAAATGCTGGTGGGAATCATTTTGACCAGTACAACCTGCGATCGGTGATCCGGTTTGATATGCGCAGCGTGTCAGAAAAACCAAATGTTACCGTAACCAATGCGGTATTAAATCTGAATGCCCAGGCGCCGAGAGATGCCTGGAACAATGTCAATTATAGTGCTGTAGCAGGATTTAAAACGAAGACGAAAGCGCATTATGTGTTTGGGCCGGGCATTGACGACAATCCTGGTGTCTGGAGCAATGAATCTATTATTCGGCGCGTCCTTACCAACTGGACACCCTTTACAGATTATGATCATGTAAATACGAGCGAAACTAATAAGGTAACCATACCATCTGCTGATAACGAAACCTGCGTGGACAGAAATCTGACTGTTACAGCGCTCGCATCAAAAATGGTGGCAAAGCCTGACAGTAATTACGGATTTGTGATGGATCTCAAAGATTGGGGCACTTTCAATGATGATCTTAATGAATCAAACAGTTCGGAACGCACACAAAGTTATTGTTCGCTTGTTCCGTCAGCGGACAACTCGTCTTTTGCCGCCAGGAAATTCGCACCGGGACCAGCGCCGGTTTCAGGACCGGGTGAGTGTATCGGTTGCACCGGGGCTTCTTTATATGTTACCTATTCCTACTCAAAAGATACCTGTGTAAAGGTATGCCGTAACAACATTGTCGATTCGGCGACTAATCCTTATCGATGGGGAATATTGGGGAATTGGCGCATGGAAAGATCCTATGTATATTATAATGCCCGTAATGAAACGGATGCCACGGAAAAGAATACTAATATCCGCACGGAAGGCGAATTGAAAAAATTTGTTCCTTACTGGTCTTTTGCTCCGGAACAATTAACATCCAGCCCCGACTCTTCTCGCTGGGTATGGAACAGCGCCATTGGAATATTTAACAGGAAAGGATTTGAAATCGAAAACTACGATGCATTAGGCAGGTATAACGCAGGGTTATATGGATACAACCAAACCTTACCGGTGGCTGTAGCACAAAACAGCCGGTATCGCGAATTGCTATATGATGGATTTGAGGATTACGGATATAGTACCAACTATTGTGCAACCTGCGTTCCGACGCGTGAATTTGATTTTTTAAAAAATAATTCAGGGGTCGATACCACCCGCCAGCAAAGTCACAGCGGGTTGTATAGCATGCATATCAACAGTGGTTCCGAATCATTATTGGCCGTACCTGTAGTAAAGGATACATTGATTCCTGTCGCGTTATCTGCAGGGATAGATTCCACAGAAGTCAATACAGTGACTGTAGTCGGATCGGGTACAGGATTGAAAGGCGATTATTACCTGGGTAACTTTTTCTGTGCACATAAGAACGATCTTACCTTTACACGAACCGATCCTACGCTCAATTTTAATTGGCCGAATAGCCCGGGCATCCCGGGTACGGTATGTCCTGGTTCTTATTCAGTAAACTGGACCGGCACGTTGCAGGCAAAGTATACCGGACCTTATACATTTTATATAAGGTATAGCGGTACAGTCAGTTTTTCAATCGATAATATTCCCTATTATTCCGATACCGATCCTACTACCACGGAAGTTTCTACCCGGACAGTGAATATGCAGGCTGGTCATTTGTACAGGATCAGTATAAGCTATACCAAAAATGGAAGCCGGAAAGGCGGTGAAATGAAACTTAGCTGGTCAAGCCCTGCTCAACCCAAGGAAGTGGTGCCGACAGCGTTCCTTTATCCCGTTGCTCCAGCGATGGCAGATACGACTGGTTCGATCAATACTATACTTCATCACTATTGCGTGACGGCAGATACCGTAAAGCCAAATAATGTTATCCGGGAAAAATTTTCACCGCTTACCAAAGATCAGCTGACAGTCAGTGCCTGGGTTCGCCTGGATGTGGAAGATTGTAATGCTACAGCCACACTTGATAGCGCGATCAGGGTCAATTTCAAGAACGCTGCTACATCTGTTTGGTTGAAGAAAACAGGATTGCGTATTGAAGGCTGGCAACGTTATGAAGCAAATGTTGATATGCCTGCAGATGCCGATACTATGTATATCCGCCTGAAGACACTGGCAGATCAAAACATATTTGTAGACGATATACGCGTACAGCCCTTCAATAGTAGTATGAAGAGCTTTGTGTATAACCCTGTCAACCTGCGGTTAATGGCAGAGCTGGATGAAAATAATTATGCCTCTTTTTATGAATACGATGATGATGGTACGCTTATACGCGTAAAGAAGGAAACGGAAAGGGGAATTATGACTATACAGGAAACAAGAAGTGCACTATTTAAAGAATAACTATGTGAACCCTATGTGTCCTATGATCCTATGTGGTAAAAATTACGCAATGCTGTCATAGTACTATAACCGACTGGCTTAGATTCACCACATGAGGTCATAGGATATAGGCTTCACATAGAATAAAACAATCAAGAAGATTAAAAAATAAAATTGAAATCGATGAGATATAAATATTATTGGATCGTACTTTTTTCATTGGCAAGTATGTCCGCAGTTGGACAGGTAGTGCCAAGGGGAACGGAAATGCAGCAACTGGTAAAGATTGCGGATAATTATGCCAATATTCCTTACCTGAGTTTTGACTTAAAATATACTTACGCAGATAGTCTTACCTGGCACGATCTGACCGATTCCATGTTTGCAGCCTGCAAAATGAGTTATGGTAAAAGTCTTATTACCAATACGGCCATGGAATACCTGAAAGGGAAAGATTATAATGTATTTGTAAATAAAGAAGACAGCATTATTGTAGCTTATCGAAGGAAGGCGGAAGAAGATCTTTTCAAAGTGCCTTTGCTTGATACTTCATTTATTAATAACAACGTGGATTCGATGAAGGTATATGTTATCGATGATTCTACCTGGCAGTTCCTCGTTATGTTCAAGCCTGAATCTTTTTATACATACTATGAAATGAATTACGATCCGGATACCCAGTTGGTAAAAAGCATTAATTACCATGCACATAATTACAGGGGAGAAAATAATATTCCGGCAGATCACATTGTATGCGCTACGATATATATGTATAATTATTCGCAGGAGGAACTGGATCCTGTGTTGTTCAATGAAGCCAGGTATTTCTATCAGTTGAATGGCGGGCTCTACCTGCAACCCGCCTGGCAGACATTTCAATTTGAAAATTATTAAGACTGGTCTATGCACCTTAACCATAGAAAAATCTTCGTCGTAGTACTATTGATACTTGGTTGTTTCGGCACCCGGCTCAATACCTATGCACAACGACAACCTGTTATCACGGCCATGCCTTTGACCGGTGATTCTATTAAAGCCGGGAAGACGCTGGTAGCCAATGATACCGCCTACTTCGATGCGGAACTGCAAGCCACGATCGCGCAAACCAAAAGCATCGATAATATTTTGAGCCTGCGTATCAACGAATTTACCGGCAAGGTTTTTCCCGATACCTTTCATGCAGAGGTGCAGGTACGGGTGCACTACATGATTACAGAAGAAGATACCGGCAGCGTCTATGACACCCTTGAACTATTTTACAGTAAAGACCATCCTTACAATACCAGGGCCATTAAGTTTCACAAGGATTTTCATTCCATTAATGCCGAAGTGGTACACGTATCCATTACAGGTGCACCCGACAGCACACTGAAATTACTGGTGCTGGAAAACATGATGGTGATCGAACGGTATTTCAATACCACCTGCGATGCAGTGGCATCGGTCAGTATGGATTCATCCGTTGCACGTACAGAGGGCGAACTGATCGTTTCCTGGGAGGCCCTGCTCAATGTTCCTCTCTACGAACTGGAATGGACCTATATAGATTCATCGGCACTGGATGCAGGGAACTATAGTACAGATGGTGAGCCGGATGCCAGTCTTATTTTTAAAAATAATGGCACCCGTGTACAGGTTAGCGGTACCACGTACCGCATCCCGTTATTGTATGATGGTCACGGTCACCTGTTCTTTCGTGTGCGTTCGCTACAGTCAGCGCCGGACAATGAAATCATACCCGGCGCCTGGAGTTCTGCGGTGGGAGAAGAAGGCCTGGGCGATTATGAATTTAGCGGACATGAACGCGGACTTAACTGGCAGGCCACGACCAGTTTTGCAGAAGAAGGAAAAAGAAAATCGGTGGTTCAGTATTACGACGGAAGCCTTAAAGCGCGGCAAACCGTTACCAAAGACAATACGACCAACAGAACGATAGTAGCCGAAACCCTGTATGACAACCAGGGCCGCCCGGTGATACAGGTATTGCCCGCGCCCACCCTTGACAGCCTGATAAAATTTAATGCTTCCTTCAATATACGCGGTATCAACAGCGCTGAATATGATAAAGGAGTATACGATACCCTGATCGCGGACAATGAATTTTGTTCGGCAGCGGCGGATAGCATGAGCAGTACATCCGGCGCGGCCAATTATTATTCGCCGTTGAATCCATTGGTGCAAACAGCCAGTCCCGATTATGCACACCAGTTTGTTCCCAATGCATTCGGATTTCCCTTTACCGAAACAAGATACACGCGCGATAACACCGGCCGGATCGACCGGCAAAGCGGGGTAGGAATTGATTTCAGGATCGGTACAGGTCATGAAACAAAATATTATTATGGTTCGCCCACACAACGTGAACTCGATGCCCTGTTTGGTACCGAAGCCGGTGATGCCTCGCACTACGAAAAAAACATGGTGAGGGATGCCAATGGACAATACAGTGTATCGTATGTGGATATGCATGGACGCACGGTAGCTACTGCGCTGACAGGAGACAGCACGAGCGGTATGCAACGCCTGGCAAGTTATGATTCGATACAGCAAACCGATAACCTGCTGACGCCTGTCAATAACGTGATCAAAGAAACGTCTATCAATTCTTCATCTTCGATACTGGTGCCCGTCAAAGGCACTTACACCTTTAACTATTCTGTTTCCCCGGAAAGTTTGTCCCTGGCAGACTGTAATGAAACGCCGGTTTGTTATGATTGCCTTTATGATCTTACGATCACGATCAGTGATAATTGCGATAACCAGCAGTTTGGCGGAACTCCTAAAAAAATAACGCTGAGCAATTTCAGCTTGTTTAAAGAAGATGGGGTGTCCTGGAATATCGACACCACCTGCGCCGCTGTCGCTAATACCATCGATACCAGTTTCAGCGTACTGCTGGAAGAAGGCAGTTATGATGTCAGCAAAGTTTTGAGCATCAGTAAAGAGGGCCTGCAATACTACCGCGATAGTGTTTTCATACCCCGCAACACTTGTACATCTTACCAGCAACTTTATCTGGAAATGCTGGACAGCCTGCGCAACCGTATCGATTGCACACCTGATAGCATTATTACTAATCTTGCCACGGCCTACCGCGACCAGATGCTGGCCGATATGACGCCGACTACGGGGCAGTATGCCGATACCGCACTTGCCACACACCTCTATTCGATCTTTGATGGAGATGGCGCCGGTCATTTTAATTATCAATTAGTGCCAGGTGATTATAAAGATGAAGACGGTAATTCTGAAGCCATCTCGCCCAAACAAATGACCCCGGAAGATTTTATTGCCAATTTCCGCGATAGCTGGGCCGAAACCTTATTGCCTTTGCATCCGGAATATCCCTTGTTGCAGGAATATGAAAAACTGAAAAGCGCCTATACCTGGGAATCGGATTTCTTTACTACACAAACTTATGCCGAAGCTGTTGCCAAAGGGTACCTGAATCCCACGGGCAGCGTCACTGCGCCGGCCAGCAACTTTACGGTCAGCGGTAAAACAGATTCGCTTTTCTATTCCCTGAACAATGCTTACGGAAGTTCGGTGGTTACGGCTGCCAGACAGGCCCTCGATGACAGCCTGTTTCATTATATAAAAAGAAAAGATACTCCTGAGTTTTATACATTATGGGGCACAGTGACCGGTATTGTAAAATGCGGCAATTCCGATTCCACCTGTTATGATACATGGAATGAAGTCGATAATGCCTTCGATACCGAATCGCTTTGCGAGGCCGATCTCGACCAGGCCTGGCGGCTGTTTCGTGGTCAATACCTTCATTTCCGCGAGCAATGGATCAACAATTATCTGCGTACCAGGTCAGGCATCTATGCAGAGAATCTTGATCAGAACAGCACACCCGTATTCCCTGATATGAATACAACAGCTATAGCCGGGAACGGGGATTATGCCGGATATGTGGGCACTGCCAATGCGGGGGATGATGATGCCGCTACTGCACAAACCAACCTGGACAGGTTCCTCATGGAAAACTGCAGAGCTTATGCAGAAAAATGGTGGCAGGAGCTGGCTCCCTGTCATTATACTGCGGAAGATTCTGCCTGGGTCATATCAAGACTGATACAGGTTGCATATGAAGGAGCTGACCAGGATCATCCGTTTGGATCCAGTACAGTAAAGCCTTCGAGTACCTATATGTACAAAAGCTTTGATGATGTGATCAATGCCCGTCGTGATATGGTGGGGGGAGAAGACATGCTTGCCTGCAACGGATATCTGATCACCAATCCCAAACCATACGATCAGCCGGGCATCATCATCAACAAACCATTGATCACTGGGCCGGATAGCTGCTCCTGCAGCCGGATCAATACTATTTACAACCAGTTCATCGCAGATTCTTCGCGCTATCATAGTTTCAGTAATTATATGCAGCAGGTGCAGGGAACTACGATTACCGAATCTGCACTCGATACCTTGCGCAGTCTCTGCAGTCCCGGAAATACCTGCACCTATCTTTCTCAACCTGTTTTATTACCGCCGTCACTGCAATGCGGGGCAGGCAACAGTTGTACCAACTGCGTAGTGGTACGGGCATTGTATGATTCTTTCTATGCGAGGTTCGACACACTACCTTCCTATGCTGACACCAATGCGGTGCAGATCAATATCAACCTGCTGTTCGAACATTATATGAATGCGCACCTGGGATTCAGTAAACGGTATACCGATTACCTGGACTTCCTGCAAACCTGCGATACGGCGGATGTGGTTCCCTGCCATGATTCTACCAACTGGATCGTATACAATCCCGGTGCAGATCTTGAGATCACTGCCGACATGTATGATAGTTCCGCTAACAATATAGCAGCGGTCAGCAGTTTTATCTATGATGATCTTTTTCATAGTCCCGTGGCCAGCCAGGCCAGCCATTATGTGCTGGTCAATAAAAAAGACAGTGTTGATGCCAGCGGTCATGATGTGCTGATGCAATGGAGGGTAAAGCCTTCATCTGTATCAGTCATGATCAATCCCTTTGCCAAAAGGGGATCAGTTAACTTTTACCTGGGTGCGCAATGGACAAGAGATCCATCGGATACCAGCTGGTGGATCGGCAAAACATTCATGAAGCAACAGGAAGGGAACTTTATCAAAGGCATGGGTCTTTCCTCCAACGACAGCTCATTAAGAGCGGATTGGGTAAAGATCACCGATACGCTTACGGGTGACACCCTGTATCTCGAAGAATTTGCACTTAATTCCGGTGGTTGCGGGCCCTTCCTTTGTGGTCAGCAGGCGGCAGACAGCGTGGTCATCCTGAACATGAAACCCTGCGCCGATACCAGTTTCAATGCACAGGTGGCGGCGGGCTTCCTGTTCGATATCTACCGGAAAAAATTAAAAGGTGAATTTGAAAAAGCCTATACGAAAAAATGTCTGGATGCGGGCAAACTGGAAAGCTTTACGGTGCGGCACCCGGTAGTGGAATATCACTACACCTTATATTATTATGACCAGGCGGGCAATCTTATTAAAACGGTGCCACCGGAAGGGGTGGACCTGAAACGCGATAGTGTATGGCTGGATGAAGTAGCGGCGGACCGCGCTGCTGGAGAGCGTGAAGTGCCGGAACACCGGCTGGCGACGACCTACCGTTACAAC
>CAMLGR010000052.1 GCA_946479615.1 uncultured Bacteroidota bacterium
CCGGGGAAAAATTATTGTTGCCTGAAAAGCGGGTCAGCCATTTATCAGACATGATCCATGTATGACCATCTTTCATTTTTTGAATGCTGCGGACCGGGCCGGCAGGTAAGGAAGAAGGCACTGCATCCTGGTGAACATAATGTAATACCTGGTTGGTCTGTGGATCAAGAATATTCAAGCCGTTTTCTGTACCGATCCATATATAGCCTTTTTCATCTTCCATTAAACTGGTCACTACTCCATTGGTCAGCGCAGGCTGACTGAGTATACTATATTGAATAAAAGAGGAACCATCGTAACGGTTGAGACCTCCATTGGTACCGATCCACATGATCCCGCGTTTGTCCTGCAAAATGCATTGCACGGAATTGTTGCTGAGACCATCTTCAGCACTGAGACGGGTGTATTGCAGGGGAAGTTGGGCAGCTACAGTTGAGTGCAGCAGGAACAACAAAAGACTTATTAAAAAAAAACGTTTCAGTGGTAATAATTGGAGGAAAGCAATATACAGCTTTTTAAACTCTGCGGCTCCCTGCGTCTCCTCTGTGGCCCTCTGTGTATAATTCTTGTAGGAGAGATTCTTAATAATGCCTTACTTAGAAATCTTACTCCCGGAGTTATACGCAGAGGGCCACAGAGGAGACACAGAGGGCCACGGAGATATTATTGAGGGGTGAGACGTAAAAGGACGGAAGCGTGAGGTCGGAGCTCCTGCTGGTATTGCTTTTTGAAAACACCTGCGCTTGCTTTTTTCCAGAGATCACGTACAGTTACTTTTCCTTTTATTCCCAATGAACTGAAACCGATCGATACCGCATGTGCTGTATCACTGATATTGAATAATCCCACATACCAATCCTTACTGCCTTCTGCCTGCGATATCCATACCATGCTGCCATCTTTCTTGTACAATTGTTTCGGATTGGCACCATGCTGGTTCACCGCCAGCACTTCTTCATTGGTAAAAAGACGAAGTTCCAATTCGCGGTTTTCGGGTTGATTACCACCCAGCATTAAGGGCGAACGATAGATGCACCAGAAATTCATGTGCGTATATAATTCATCTTCTGTAAAACGACTGTAACGTTCCGCTCCTACCGGTCCGCGTTTGGATAATTTGCCGATCTGGATCATATCGCAATCGGGCCAGTGACCCGGGCCTCCTTTGCCTTCCCAGTTTTTTGCATAGTCAAACATCTTGAGAACCTCGGCCCAGTTGTCCCAGAAATCATCTGCCATTCTCCACATATTGGAATAGGTGGCAGCATGGTCCGCCTGTGCAACAGGGGTTTCTCCCGGAGAAAGACTTAATACAACCGGTCTTCCACAGGCTTGTATGGCTTTTTGATATCCCTCTACTTCTGCATTGCTATAGGGACGGGCAATATCATCGACCTTTATAAAATCAACATCCCAGGAAGCATATAATTTCAATAACGAATTCAGGTATTCCTGTGCACCTTCTTTTTTCATATTCAATCCATACATATGATTCATCCAGGGACATTTGGAAGTCGTATCAGCGATCATATCTGCTGTGATGCCATTGGTGCCGAGTACGGGAGATTTTGACCAGACTGCCTGGCGGGGAATACCACGCATGACATGAATGCCAAATTTCAATCCCAGTCCGTGTACATAATCACTCAATGGCTTGAACCCTTTGCCGCCAAAAGCGGAGGGAAATTTATGCTCATGCGGCACCAGCCGGCCCCATTCATCCATGGTGAGCCAGGGAACATAAGAGCCATCCTGCAAGCGTTGCTGAAATGGATTTCCGATCTTACTGCCGGGAGGATTATCATACGACCATAAAAAATCAACCACGATATACTGCCAGCCAAATGATTTCAAATGCTGCGACATATAATCAGCATTGGCTTTCACTTCCTCTTCATGCACGGCAGAACCAAAGCAATTATAGCTGTTCCAGCCCATGGGCGGTGTTGACGCAACCTGTGTGTTCCCTGTTGCAGCGGAAAAGAGAAATAAGATGATGGCTATCGGGTTGGTTATTCGTTTCATGAATAGTTGTATTAGGCTTATGAAGATATTTAATTAAATTGTCTGATTGACAATTATTTTATATCAACGGTTATTAATCGGGTTTTGCCATAGATGAACGAATTCTGAAATCATCTTTGACGATTCCGTGCATCCGTGGTAAAAATTATTATCAACCTTTCTGAACGCCCATGATTAAAACCATGGGCTAATTTTCGTTTCTTCGTGAGACTTATTTATCATCCGTTATCATGAATAATTTTTCCCGCAGGCATTTTATCAAAACCACTTCTCTCGGAGTTACGGCCGCAGTAGCCGCGGGATATCCAGGGTTTGCAGCTAATCCACCGGCTAATGAACTTCTGGATCTTTGCGACCGGCTGTCTATGGATTGGGGTAAGGCTTTATTATCCCTCCAGGTAAAAGACAAACCGGATCCTCATTACGGCACGATCATTTATCCCCCTGAAAATATTGTTCACGGCCGCATGGGCGATACGATTTACCCGTTTGTACATCTTGCCAAAAGAACAAACGATCATGCCTGGCTCGATGCATCCGTTTTACTTTATAACTGGATGGAAAGAACCGTCAGCGAAGAAGACGGTTCCTGGCTGAACGAACCACAAAAAGGCGCCTGGAAAGGCATTACTGTTTTTACCACGATCGCTTTAGCAGAAACAATAAAGAATCATGGAGAGATCCTCGATCCCGCATTCCGCCAGCAGATCCTTAACCGCCTGAAAAAAAGTTCTGATTTTATCTATTCCAATTTCTCTGTCAATTATGGTAATATCAATTATCCTGTTGCGGCTTCCTATGCTTTATCACTGACCGGGCAATTATTGAATGAACCCCGTTATACGCAAAAGGGGCGCGAGCTCGCGCATGCTATCCTACCGTTCTTTACCAAAAAGGATCATTTACTACACGGCGAAGGCACTCCTTATAATTTACCAAGTCCGAAAGGCTGTTTCTCCGTCGACCTCGGGTATAATGCAGAAGAATCATTGCCTTCACTGGTTCAATATGCATTACTGACCAATGACCAGGAAGTATTAGACATGACGAAACAAAGCATGGAAGCGCACCTGTCCTTTATGTTACCCGATGGCGGATGGGATAATAGCTGGGGAACCCGCAATTATAAATGGACACGCTGGGGCAGCCGTACTTCAGATGGTTGCTTACCTGCTTATGGATTACTCGCTGCCAAGAACCCCGTATTTTATAAAGCAGCGCTAAGGAACACGGAATTGCTTTCAGCCTGTACCTATAATGGCATCCTGCATGGCAGCGAACATTATATCACACATGGTGTGCCTGCCAGTTTGCATCATACTTTTTGTCATTTGAAATCATTGGTTACCCTTCTCGATCATGGCATCAATGCTCCTTCCCTTGCTCCCGCGCAGGTAAAACTTCCCCGGGAAAGAACAGGCAATATTCATTTCTTCAGCGATATACAAACCTGGCTGGTAGCAAAAGGAAAGTTCCGTGCAACAGTTACAGGATATGACAGGAATTACAAAGATTTCAAAGGTGGTCATGCATCAGGCGGGGCGATGAGTTTGTTATGGCATGAAAAAGCAGGATTGATCTTTACCGCCAGCATGAATGAATACCAGTTGTATGAAGCCGGCAATATGCAACGCGATAATGATCCTTTATCGATTCCTTTAACGCCACGGATAGAATTACAGGCAAATGGAATCCGCTACAGCAATATCAATGATTTCAGGGCGGTGATAACGGAAAGAAAAGAAAAGGATGTGATTATCATCGATTCAAGATCCAAACTTGTCGACACCAGCCAGCAGTCACCTGCAAGCGGGGATATTCATTGCCATACCAGCTATCGTTTCTCGGATAAAAAATGCAGCCTCCATTTCAGTTGCGAAGCAGCAGGCCAGCCCGTTCAGATCGTAGTACCCGTGATCTCCGCCGCCAATGAACAAACAGCAGTAACACCGCATACACTGACCATCCAACGCAAAGGCACTGTCATTACGATCCATTCAGCACAATCAATGACGGTATTACCCACTACGAAAAAAGACAGGGTTTTCAATTTTGTACCCGGACTGGAAGCGATCCCGCTTTGTATTCATGAAGCGGATGCACAAATAGATATCGAAGTAGCCTGAAGAACCGCAAGGATCACAACACGTTTTCTTCAAATTTCTTGCTGTGGTAAAGAAGCGGTACCATGATCGCAACGCCGATACCCACAATAATAATAATCCCGGAGAATAATTCACGGAATTCCATATTGAGGAATGCATCGTTGGTGCGTTGTATGCCTTTTATTTTTATCAATACAAGCACGGTCAGAAATACAAACAGGGCGATAAAAATGATCTCTCCCACTTTCGACGCCTTGACACACCAGTAGTAAATGGTGCCGATCACCAGGAAAAAAATATTGATACCGAAGATCAGGGTGGATACATTAATGATGACCGAATAAGGAAAGCCGGTATTTTCTTTAAAGGATAAATCGTAGATCATGGCAATGACCGTGATGATAATTCCAACAAAAACACTTGTCATAAAAGCCCTGTAAAACACGGGTTTCTTAAAATCCTGTTCCATAAGTAGATATTTAAATTATGTTGCCTAAAACGTATTTATAGGCCAAAATTACATTTTTTACCTTATAAAGTATTGCCTGAACAATATAATTGAAGTACCTTTGCCCATGCCCTCTAACAATTGCGACCTGCAAAGCTGCTTTCTTTGCCGTTTTTGCATGCCCGAATGGAAAGACGCCATTGCCGTAAAAAAAACCACCCTTGCTTTTAAAAAAGGAAAAGAGATTTTCAAAGAAGGAGACAAAGTGAACGGGATGTTCTTTATGTATAGCGGGGCTGTAAAAGTATATAAACAATGGACGGATGAAAAAGAACTGATCCTCCGTTTTGCCAAAAGTGGCGATATACTTGGTCACCGTGGTTTTGGTGGCGATGATATTTACCCCATCAGCGCAACCGCCCTGGAAGACAGCAAGGTTTGTTTTATCAGTAACGATTTCCTGGATGCCACTTTGAAAGTAGATACGGCTCTTACCCACCGGCTGATGATCTTTTATGCCACGGAATTAAAGAAAGCCGAGAAACGAATGCGTGACCTTGCTCATATGGAAGTGAAAGGAAGGATTGCCCTGGCAGTACTCGAACTCGCGGCATTGTTTGGCACCGACAAAGAAAAATATATTGCCGTATCGCTTAACCGGCAGGATATCGCCTCCTATGCCGGCACTACTTATGAAACTATTTTTAAATTCTTCACCGAACTCACCCATGCCAGGATCATCACCCTGTCGGGGAAGAGGATCAAAATCAATCAACCTGAAAAACTAAAGAAATTCATTACGGGTTAACTACCAACTGAAAACAGGCATTTATTATCATGAGCAAGCAATTTCAAAGTCCGTATAACAGCATCCCTATTGCTGTTTCTCTCGATCAAACGATCATTTCCGAAAATATTGATCATCATCCATCGACCAATAAAAGAAGACTTTTATTTATCTCTTCGCTGGCGGTGATCACCGGTCTAGCCGTGAGTGTGATCGCAAGGATACTTGTCTACCTGATCAACCTGATCACCAATCTTGCATTCTTTCATAAATTCTCCCTGGCTTCTTCACATCCCGGCGATAACAACTATGGTATTTTTGTTGTCATCGTTCCTGTTATCGGTGGCATCATTGTAGGGCTGATGGCGTTGTATGGCTCAAAAGCCATTCGCGGACATGGTATTCCCGAAGCCATGGAACAAATACTCACGAATAAAAGTAAGATCAGGCCCTCGCTGACTTATCTCAAACCGCTTTCCTCCGCTATCTCTATTGGTACGGGCGGGCCCTTTGGTGCAGAGGGACCTATCATTGCAACGGGTGGCGCTTTGGGCTCTACACTCGGACAACTATTACGTATCACCCATTACGAACGAAAAATATTATTGGCTGCCGGTGCTACAGCGGGTATGTCCGCCATATTCGGCAGTCCCATAGCCGCTATTTTTTTAGCGATAGAATTGTTGCTGTTTGAGTTTTCTCCTTCATCGATTATACCTGTCGCGCTGGCCTGTATCACGGGTTCTGCCGGTCATCATTTATTATTCGATAGCGGTCCTGTGTTCCCGATGTCTTTCGTCGAATCACCTACCAATACTGCACTTGCCGTGTATAGCGTGATCGGATTATTGATCGGTCTTTTGGCAGCAGGTGTCACCAAACTCGTGTATCTCCTGGAAGATGGTTTTGAAAAATTGCCTATTCACTGGATGTGGTGGCCGGCGATCGGCGGTATTGTAGTAGGACTGGTAGGATATTTTGCACCGCGCACCCTGGGTGTAGGATATGAAAATATCACCGAAGTATTGTCGGGCACACTGGCCATCAAAGTGGTGTTTGCACTTTGCGTCATGAAATTTATTTCCTGGGCGATCGCTTTATCGAGCGGTACCTCCGGCGGAACACTTGCACCCTTGCTGACCATCGGTGGAGCTACGGGCGCTTTATTTGGTACATTGGTATTATACCTGTTTCCTTCTTCCGGCATTTCATTACCACTGGCTGCACTGGTAGGAATGTCGGCCATGTTTGCCGGCGCTTCACGGGCTTTGCTGACCTCGATCATATTTGCACTGGAAACAACCAACCAGGCAAATGCGCTGCTGCCTTTGCTGGCTGCCTGTATCGCTTCGTATGTGATTTCTTTTTTCCTGCTGAAGAATACGATCATGACAGAAAAGATCGCGCGTCGTGGCGTCCGTACTCCCCATAGCTACGAACCTGATATACTCGATAAAATAACTGTAGGCACCATTGCCAAACAGAATGGTGTGATATTGAGTGATGATAATACGATCGAAGAAGCAAGGACCTGGCTGAACAGCAATAAACAGGAACAACGCAATTATTATATCGTTGCAGAGCAGGAAGGCATCTTCAAAGGCATCATCAGTTCTTCGAACTTATTCAGTATGCATCACCCGGTACAGAATACAGTCGGCTCATTGATAAAAAGAAAACCGGTCGCCATCACCAATGGAAATACGTTAAAAACCGCGGTGGAAGTTATGGCGAATGAAAATGTAGATGTACTGCCGGTTATATCCGCTTCGGATAATACGATCACCGGCATATTATCCTATAAAGATATTTTATTGAACTACCGGCACAAGGCAGAAGACAACCGGAAGAATGTGTCTATTTCACTAAAAAGAAGAACGCTGAAGATCCTGGTGAACGGGAAGAAGAGATTCAAACCGGTGAAGAATGAGGATGGAGAATAATGAGTGACTGGCAAACATCTTTTTTTTACCACATAGGATCATAAAAACATAGGCTTCACATAGGATATCTATGTGTGTATTTTCTATGTTTCTATGATCCTATGTGGTAAAAAACCGGGAGTGAATTGTATATTTATCCCCGGAGAGATAGTTTTTGAAGCGGCAGGATAAGTAAATTGTTTGCAAGCCATTTTGGAGATATTTTCACCAAAACTCATACTATGAACTCACTATGGAAAGGCGTGTTGCCCGCGCTGACCACCAAGTTCACTGCTGCAGATGAGCTCGATCTGCCGCTTATCAGGAAAAATATCGAGGCCCAGATCAAGGCCGGCATCGACGGCGTAATACTCGGAGGCACGTTAGGCGAAGCCAGCGTACTCACCAATGCTGAAAGAGAAAAACTTGTAAAGTATTCGCTGGAGATCATCAATGGACGGATTCCGGTCATATTGAATATTGCCGAAGGTTCTACCCGCGATGCACTTGCACTCGCCGCGAATGCCCTGAAATGGGGAGCACAGGGATTGATGATCCTTCCTCCCATGCGGTATAAAAGCGATCACCGCGAAACGGTAACTTATTTCAAGACCGTGGCCGCTTCTACTCCTCTGCCCATGATGATCTATAATAACCCGGTGGATTATAAAACCGATGTAACGGCGGATATGTTTGAAGAGTTGCTGGTCTGTGATAATATCCAAGCCGTCAAAGAATCGACCCGCGAGATCAGCAATGTGACCCGTCTTAAAAATCGCTTTGGCAACCGGTTAAAAGTTTTATGCGGTGTCGATACCATTGCCATGGAAGCCATGATGATGGGCGCCGAAGGTTGGGTCGGCGGATTAGTTTGTGCATTCCCCGAAGAAACGGTTGCCATTTACCGGCTGGTCAAAGCCGGGCAGATCCCGGAAGCGTTGGCAATACATCGCTGGTTCCTTCCTTTACTCGAACTGGATCTGCATCCCAAACTGGTACAATATATAAAGCTCGCAGAATCCTGCACGGGTCTTGGCAGTGAATATGTTCGTGAACCGCGTCTTACCTTAACCGGGCAGGAGCGCGAAGATATTCTCGCCATTATTAAAAAAGGAATAGCGACCCGGCCGGTATTGCCCGATTACCTGGCAGTGAGCGTGTGATCATCTGCTCATTTCGACATTCAGGTATATATGTATCAGAATTAATTTTTAATTTTCCTTCGTAGTTATCAAACAATCGAATGAACAGTTCTTCTGTTTTTACCTGTATCGATGCACATACCTGCGGCAACCCTGTACGGCTGGTGTCTCATGGCGGGCCTGCATTGCAGGGAAAGGATATGAGTGAGAAGCGACAGCATTTTTTAAAAGAATATGACTGGATAAGAAAAGGACTGATGTTTGAACCACGCGGGCATGATATGATGAGCGGAAGTATTTTATATGCACCGCATGATCCGTTGAATGATGTAGCCGTATTATTTATCGAAACCAGCGGTTGTTTGCCGATGTGTGGTCATGGTACGATCGGTACGATTACAATTGCGATTGAAGAAGGATTGATCATGCCAAAAATACCTGGTCGGGTACGCATGGAAACACCGGCCGGGCTTGTACAGGTAAGCTATACGCAAAAAGACAGGAAAGTATCTTCGGTAAAACTGGTGAATGTACCGGCTTTCCTGGCGGCCACTGAACTGGTCGTTGATTGTCCTGAACTCGGTGAATTAACCATCGACGTTTCTTATGGTGGAAATTTTTATGCGATCGTAGATGTACAGAAAAACTTCAAAGGGCTGGAACATTATACAGCTGATAAGCTGATTGCCCTGGCCAGGGAATTACGTGCGCGTATCAATAAAAAATATGAATTCATTCACCCGGATAACCCGACGATCAATGGTTGTTCGCATATATTATGGACAGGTGCGGTACTGGATAAAAGATCCACGGCCCGCAATGCGGTGTTTTATGGCGATAAGGCTATCGACCGCTCGCCCTGCGGTACGGGAACATCTGCAAGGATGGCACAATGGTATACCAAAGGATTATTAAAGAAAGGCGATCTGTTCATACATGAAAGTATTATCGGGTCCACATTTACCGGAACGATAGAAGAAGAAACAACGGTGGCAGGAAAACCGGCCATCAAGCCGGGTATTGAGGGATGGGCGAAGATCTATGGGCATAATGTAATTTCGATCGATCCGGCGGATGATCCGTATGCGTATGGGTTCCAGGTTATATAATCAACGAACAATCCTGCTCAAAAGAATATCACCATGAAAGTAGTTATTATCGGCGGCGGTGTTATTGGTCTTTGTACCGCTTACTATTTGAATAAAGAAGGTCATAAAGTAATCGTTATCGATAAGGGAGATATTACTTCGGGTTGCTCGTTTGGCAATATGGGTTATGTATCGCCCAGTCATTTTGTACCACTGGCTACACCAGGAATTATTTCGCAGGGTTTGAAATGGATGCTGAGTTCTTCCAGCCCTTTTTATATCAAACCAAGACTGGATATGGATCTCCTTCGCTGGGGTCTTGCTTTTCGTAAAAAAGCAACTGCCAGACAGCTTGAGAAAAACATTCCTCATCTTAATAATTTATTGCAGTTAAGCCGTTCGCTGATGAGCGACCTGAAAAATGATTTTGACTATCATATAGCGGAACGTGGCTGCTGGATGTTGTATAAAAATGAGAAGACCGGCGAACATGAAAAACAATTGGCTGATCGTGCCCATCAATTAGGACTGGAAACACTGATCTGCGATAGCGCCACGGTGCAATCCTATGAGCCGGAAACAGCATTAAATATTGCGGGTGGTATTTTATATAAAGATGATTGTCATCTGGAACCGGCTGGTTTTATGCGATCGATCTATACCTATCTGATCAGGAACGGTGTTCAGTTTTATATTAATACCAGCATTACAGGATTCGAACATGTGAATGGGTATGTTAAAACGATCATTACACATATCGATCAGCGTTTGCATGCAGACGAGGTGATCATTGCCAATGGTTCCTGGATACCTGGTATTTCCAAATTACTGGGGATCCGGATGCTGATGCAACCCGGTAAAGGGTATAGTTTTTTATACCACCAGTTGCAGCATAATTTACGCTATCCTTCTATTCTTGTCGATGACCGGATCGCGACTTCACCTTATGACCGCACATTGCGGATCGGTGGTACAATGGAATTGAGTGGTCACAGCGATACAATCCTTCCCAAACGGGTGCAGGCGATTTACCAGGGATTTAAAAAATATTATCCCGCTATGAATATTCCTGCACCGGAAACCAGCCAGACATGGTTTGGTTACCGGCCGGTAACACCGGATGGTATGCCGTATATCGGGAGACATACCGATTTCAGTAATCTTAGTTATGCGGGGGGGCATGCGATGCTGGGTGTATCGGCGGCAACGGGAACAGGGAAGCTGATGTCGGATGTGATTGCTAGGAGAAAAACGACAATTGATATAGATGCGTTTGATCCGCGAAGATTCGGGTAGTTGGGTTTCACACAAAGATGCAAAGAGAGTATTTTTAACCCCTTTGCGCCCTTGCGAATCTTTGCCTCTTTGCGTGAAATTTATTTCTATTTATTATAAAACTTCCAGCTTGTTTTAAAATCTTTCTTCAACGGTTGATTGATCAATATCGCGCGTAACATTTCAATAGGCATGGCATTTTCATGCAAAACAGCATCATGATATTGTTTGTATGTCATTTTGTGTGAATCGACCAGTTCCTTTTTCAGTGCATAGAATTGCAATCCACCGATCATATACGCGATCTGGTACAAAGGGCCGTATCCACCTGTAAAAGAACGGCGCACTTCCCCTTCTGCATTGGCGCGTTCATGCCCTACCCTGTCTACCAGGAAATCGATACATTGTTGCGGGGTCCATTTTCCCAAATGATAATTGACCGAGAAAATGATCCTTGCACAACGGTGCATCCGCCAGAATAACATGCCTATCCTGTCTTCGGGTGATTGCGGGAATTTCAAATCCCATAGCAGCATTTCCCAATACAGCGAATTACCTTCTACCCAGAATGGTGTTCCAAAATTGCGATAGGTTTTATACCGGTCAGACATGAATCCCTGCAAATGGTGACCTGCTATCAATTCATGATGCACAGTAGCTCTTGAAAAATGGGGATTGTTGCCCCGCATGCTCATCATCTTGTCATCATAATCCATTGTATTGGTTGGATAGGAAACGATCAATGATTCACCGCCAAGAAAAAACGGGTTGACGAGTTGACGTTCCGGTGTCATCATATACACGCTCCAGTCTTCTTCCGCCATGGGAGGTATGGTAAGCAAATCGTTCTTTTTCAAAAAATCAACCGATTGTTTATAGAGATCGTACATGGCTTCGGCCTGTTTACCGGGCGCGACATAGGAATTCTTTACTTTTTCCTGCGCTGCCTTCCAGTTATCGCCAAACCCCATTTCGCGCGATGCTTTCAATAATTCTGCATCGCACCAGGCAAATTCTTTATTGGCAATATCTACGAGGTCTTCGGGTGTATAGGGTATGAATTCAAGTTTTAACTGGCGGATCAATTCTTCCCGGCCGATGGGGCTGCCGGTAATACCACTTCCATCTTCTTTTTGCGTGGTACTTAATTTTCCTTTTTTGTGCAGGGCATTTGCATATACCCCGAGCAGGCTATCCACCTGCGTATAGGTTTTAGGCACCCACCAGGTGAACAGGGGATCATATCCATTATAGAAAATATAGTAATTCTTTAAAATTCCCTGTAACCCTTTTACAGCTGCGAAAGCGAGGTTAGCCTGTTTCATATCGATGCTATCCGATATCTTCAGGTTATCGATCGATTTTGTGATCTCCTTACTGATATCATTCAATTCTTTGGCCACTTCCTGTCCTTTTACTTCCAGGCCGCGGCGGCGTGGTTTTTCCAGTGTATAAATGCGATCGGAGAACGGCAGGTATTTGGTGATCTGGGCGTATGTCTTTTGTTCATCGAGTAACTGGTATTGTTCATCTTCCACATCGCGTTTAAATAACAGGTAATCGACTTTACCGTTGATGCTCATTTTATCGAAGTCGACAGCATCCAGTTGTTTCAGGTATTCATCGATCAATTGCAAACGGCGTTGCCTGCGTTCGGGTGAATTATAATCCCTTCCTTCGGAGCGTGTCCACCATTCGCTCTGGGTGCCGCTGGTGGAATAAAAACGCATGATGCTTTCATGATCGGCATTGTAATGCACCATCATATCATTCATTTCGCTGGTCTGCGCAAAAAGATCGGTACTCTTTGGCGCCTGTGCAAATGAAGAGATGACAATGACCAGGGAGAAAGCAAGCAGTTGCAATTGTTTATTTCTCATAACTAAAAGATAGAGGTTGCTGAATAGTGGTTAATCTAATTTCAATTCATTTTTGTTCCTGTCCGGCGGATCTACATCGAGTAAATGTTTGACAAAGAAATCTCTTTTCCTGATCCGGCCATAAGGGCCGCCATCGGTATGATTCATGCCGGGCATGGTCAGGAATTCAAATGTCTTTCCTGCTTTGATCAGTGCATCGGCCAGGCGATAGGTAGATTCGGGTGGCACATTGGTATCGCCTTCTCCGACAATCAGTAACAGGTTGCCTTCGAGTTTGGCAGCATTGGTAATATTGGATTGCTCTGCATAATGCGGACCAACGGGGTAGCCCATCCATTGTTCGTTCCACCATTGCTTATCGATGCGGTTATCATGACAACCGCAAGCGGAGACAGCGCATTTATAAAATTCAGGATGAAACAAGACGGCACCTGTGGAATTTTGTCCGCCGGCAGATGTGCCATAGATACCTACTCTTGAAATATCTACATACGGATATTTAGCAGCCAGTGCTTTCATCCATAAGATGCGATCGGGGAAGCCGGCATCCGCTAGATTCTTCCAGCATACATCATGAAATGCTTTGGAACGGTTGGCGGTACCCATCCCATCCATTTGCACTACGATAAAACCCAGTTGCGCCATGCTCATCATTTCTCCGTAGGGCATAAAATATTTGGGAACGAAAGCATCCTGTGGTCCTGCATAGATATATTCGATCACCGGATATTTTTTAGTGCTGTCAAAATCACGGGGACGGCAAACTACTCCCCAGATATCCGTAACTCCATCCCTGGCTTTGGTGACAAACACTTCAGCCGGCCGTATGCCCAATGATTGCCAGTTAGTGATATCTGCTTTTTCCAGTTCCATCACCAGTTTACCATCCGATGTGCGGCGCAGTTCTGTAACGGGTGGTACATTCACCTGCGAGTAATTATCAATATAATATTTTTTATTGGGTGAGAAGCGCACGGTATGATTCGCCAGAGCGGGTGTCAACGGGATCATTTTCTTTCCATCAAACCCGATACGATAATAATGTACGAAGTAAGGATCTTCCCCTGCATTCATGCCGCTCGCATTGAACCAGAGTTCTCTTTTCTTTGCATCGACACTATCCACGCCACGGACTACCCAGTCGCCGCTGGTAATCTTTGTTTTTTCTCTACCGGTCAATCCATCGACGAGGTAGATATGTTGCCAACCATCCTTTTCCGAGCTTAACAATATTTCATCGGTAGCGGGAAGATAACAGGTGAAGATGCGGTTGGTATATATAAATGTATTGGTCTTTTCGTCTACGACGGTGCGCACAGCGCCGGTAGCTGCATTGACTTCGATGATGCGGAATCGCTGATGGCCACGTTCCATTTTTTCATAATAAAAACAGGCCGAATCGCTGGTGCGCCAATGAAGAAAAGGTGCTTCGAAGAAATCGATGATCTCCGTATTCACTTTCGAAGATGTTTTTGCCGCTGCATTAAACACATACATTTCATAGGTAGAAAAAGGGTCGCCGGGTTGTTTGTATTCCTGCGAACGCAATTGCCCGCGGGTGGTATTGGGAACGGAACTCAGTACATAATATACCATTGAATCTTTTACCGGGTTGATGTGATAGCCGATGACATATTTGCTATCAGGCGACCAGGCCAGTTGACCATACGGTTTTTCAACCGATCCGTCGGTCGTCATAGAGATGGCATCACCGCCATTGACGGGTTGAATAAATACATTGCCGTCTTTGATATAGGCTGCCCATTGTTTATTGGGGGAAATGCTATCTGTTTCATAATTCCACCAGCGGCTGGGGGCATTGTATAAAGTAGGATACCGCGTGGTATCTTTTGGCAATGAATCTATTTTTTTACAGGAATAATCGGTGAGATTGCATTGCCAGTTCTGCTTTTTGTATTCAAATGAAATATCTGCATTGTTTTTACCGAACCATAGTTTAGTGATCCCGAGTTTGGCGGGATCGACTGCCTGGCCGGTAACTGTGCTTAATGAAGCGGCTAGTTTAGCCTGGTCGAATGCTTTTTGCTTTTTGCCGTGAGCGGGGTCGACGTAGAAATATTCGTGGGTACTGTCTTTAAGAAAATTGCGGTACCAGAAAATTTCGCCGCCGGATTGCCAGTTGGCGGATACGCTGCTTTTATAAACTGTATTGCGCGAAAGGCTATCGAGGAGCAATGCCTGTTTATAGCGACCGATCTCTTCCTGCCGGGTGGGTTTATAAAGGGCGTTGATAACCTGTTGTGCTGAAAGATGGCTGCCGGTGAGGAGGAGCAGGCAGACGAAAAGTTTTTCCCGTGTGTGCATAAGCAGTTTTTTTATGTGACGGCTGGAGTGATGATTTCCTGCGTTGTGCCTGGAATAAGAGCGGTTGTTATTTGCATAAATATTGTACCGGCCAGGCGACAGTAATTCATCATCTCCATTAGGGGAAAATACAGGAAAAAATCGGGTTTAAAAACAACGAGCCTCAACCTATAAGGTTCCAACCTTATAGGTTGGTTGTTATCCGATGAATTAATCGTATGGCCACGGAGATACGAATCGAATTTGGCGATTTTTTTTCGTGTTTCGATGAGCTATTAACAGGAAAAGGCTGAGGTTAAAAACATCGGACCTGAACCTTATAGGTTGTCTACAAATTCTGCTACCACGGATGCACGGATCGGCTTCAGATATCTTTTTCCGTGTCTCTGTGGCGATAAACTCAGAGCTTTATCACGTGTCTAAGTGAGCTATTATCCGGGAAAAGCTGAGGTTAAAAAGATCAGACCCGAACCTTATAGGTTGCTTATTGCTTTACTGATCCCCATTTCAAGGCCCCGCAATTCCGCCAGTCCACGCAAACGGCCAATACCGGAATAACCAGGATTGGTTTTCTTTCCTAAATCATCCAGCATCTGGTGACCATGATCCGGACGCATCGGCAGGTCCACTCCCCGCTCCTGCATAACTTCCACCAGGTTTTTTACTACATTATACATATCCACATCGCCTTCCAGGTGATTGGCTTCATAAAAGTTTCCGTCCTTATCTCTTTCCGTACTCCGCAAATGAATGAAATGAATACGTTCTCCAAAAAGCTTAACCATTTCAGGCAGTTTATTATCCGGCCTCACACCAAATGATCCCGTACAAAAACAAAGACCATTACTATTACGGCCAACTGCCTTGAATATTTTTTTGATATGCGCTGTCGTGCTCACCACACGAGGCAATCCGAAAATGGGAAACGGCGGATCATCAGGATGAATCGCCATTTTAATACCCGCTTCTTCCGCTACCGGTATGATCTGTTGCAAAAAGTAAATAAGATGCTGCTGCAATTTGGATGAATCAATGTTCTTGTAAGTATCCAATGCCTGTTGAAATTGCGCCAGCGTAAAACTTTCTTCACTGCCCGGCAAGCCTGCTATGATATTACGCTGTAATGTTTTTTTCTCTTCCTCCGTCATTACCAATAAGCGCTGTTCCGCTTTTGATAATTCAGCCGGTTTATATTCATTTTCAGCATTGGGACGTTGCAGTATAAAAACATCGAACGCAATAAATGCCGCTTTCTCAAAACGCAAGGCCTTGCTTCCATCGGGACAGGTGAATGCAAGATCAGTTCTTGTCCAGTCAAGCACCGGCATAAAGTTATACGTAATGACCTTGATGCCACAGGCAGCCAGGTTCCGGATAGATTCACAATAATTGTTGATGTATTCCTGGTAGTTACCACTTTGTGTTTTAATATCCTCATGTACAGGCACACTTTCGACTACATTCCATTCAAGACCTGCTTCTTCGATCAGTTCTTTTCGTTTCATGATCTCTCCGACCGTCCATACTTCTCCATTTTTAATATGATGCAGGGCCGTTACTACACCGCTGCAGCCCGCCTGGCGGATCTTGGATAATGATCCTGGGTCCGAAGGGCCGAACCACCTCAGGGTTTGCTGAAATTTGTTCATTCTGTTTTTAGGTTAGATTTCCTATGTGTGTATCTCTATGTGCCCCTATGTGCCTATGTGGTAAATCTACGCTGGTCAGCTATAGTACTATTATAGCATTGCGTAATCTCACCACATAGGCACATAGGGGCATAGGAATACACACATAGATTTAAAATATTTACACTCCGCTGTAAGCCAGGAATCCTCCATCTACAACAACGGAGGTTCCGTTGACAAAAGCAGATTCATTACTTAGTAACCAGACCAGCGCACCGGTCAGTTCTTCCGGTTTTCCGAACCGGCTGAAAGGTGTTTGCTGAATGATGGTCTGACCGCGTTTGGTTAATTCGCCCGAACTTTCCGTGAGCAGGGATCTGTTTTGTTCGGTGAGGAAAAATCCAGGTACCAGTGCATTCATCCGTAATGCATCGTTATAACGATTAGCCAGTTCTACCGCAAACCAGCGCGTATAACTTTCTATCGCTGCTTTTGCCAGGCTATACCCCAATACTCTTGTCAATGCTTTATGCGCCGTCACCGATGAAATGTTTACAATACTACCAGTACCTGCTGTAGAAATGATAGCTGGCCCGAACACCTGTGTCGGCAACAGCGTTCCAAATAAATTCAGGTCCATTACTTTCCGCAGTGCATCCAAATTCAGATTGAAAACGCCATCGGTTGGCGATACCACCGCTTCAGGGATATTACCTCCGGCAGCATTTACCAGTCCATCGATCTTCCCAAAACTGCCGATCATTTTTTCTTTGGCAGCTACCAGTTCTCCTTCCTGTAATACATCCGCCACCAGTGCAACAGCCTTGCCGCCGTTTTGATTGATCTCGGCGGCCCGTTGTTCTGCTACCGGTTTATTTCTTCCGAGGATACCAACTGCAGCGCCGGCTGCTGCCAATGCTTTATTGAATTCATAGCCGAGTATACCAGTGCCACCGGTAACAATGACTGCCTTGCCTTCCATTTGTTTTCCAGACATACTATATTTTTTGATGATACGTGTATTTGCGGGGGCGTACAAAGAATATTCAGCTACCTATGTTATCTTTTGTACATCATGTAAGTAAAAGCCTTTATTTGCACACGAATCGATTACAAATTGCACTATTTCTGCTAAAGACTGTTACAATAAAACAGAGTTTTTACGCAAACGTTTACGGAGCTTGGACTACCTTTATGTTTGACAGATACCTGCTATGAAAAATGTGAACCTTAAATTACTGGCAAAAGAACTTGGACTGGCTATTTCCACTGTGTCGCGGGCATTACGGGATAGTCATGAGATCAGCCCGGAAACCAAAAAGCGGGTGCAGGAACTGGCGGATAAACTGGGGTTCCATCCAAATCCACATGCAAGCAGTCTCCGGAAGAATAAAAGCAAAACGATTGCGGTAATCGTTCCCGAAATCGAGAATAATTTTTTCTCCCAAGCGATCAATGGCGTGGAACTGATCGCGCAGGAGAAAGGATATCATGTACTGATCTACCTGACACATGAGAATGATAAACTGGAAAAAGATTTTATTCAACTCCTGCGAAACGGGCGGGTAGACGGGTTGATGATCTCTTTATCCAATACAACCAGTTCATTTGAACATTTGGAAGCCTGTAAAGAATCCGAATTGCCTTTTGTATTTTTTGACCGTGTGATCGATGAGTTCGATGTTCCGAATATCACCACGGATGATGTAGATATTTCTTTTAAAGCAACCGAGCATCTTATTAAAAAAGGTTGTGAGCGGATCGCTTTTCTTTCCATGTCGGATCATCTTTCCATCAGTAAACGCCGTCTATCGGGTTATCAAAAAGCCATTGAGAAATTACAACCGGGAGGCTGGCAGCGAATTGTTGAATGCAGTCCTGATAATGAAAAAACAAGGGATATCATCCGTGAGCTGTTGCAACAGGAGGATGCGCCTGATGGCATTTTTGCTTCGGTGGAACGGTTTGCGATCAATACTTATGAGGTATGCCAGGAATTAAATATTTCCATTCCTGCGAAAATAAAAGTGATCGGTTTTTCCAATCTTTCGGCAGCGGCGCTTTTTCATCCACCACTGACCACGATCGTACAACCTGCCTATGAAATAGGTCGTGAAGCAGCTACCATTTTATTTAAAATCATAGAGAATAAAAAGCTGTTATCCTCTGAAATGAAAGTGGTATTGCCGTCGGAACTGATCATCCGGAGATCGACTACAAAAGTCTCAACGTAATTATACCCGGCGGAAACGTTTGCGTAGAAAACTGTGTCACTCCCCGGAATTGTAAGAACTTCCCTGTACAACTACACGCTGTATGAACCGTAAATTGGTAATGTTATTTGCAGGTCTTTTATTCTTCACTTCCCTTCCTGGCCAATTACCTGCTGTTTACCTGTGGAATGCGCAACAATTGGCTATACAAAAGAAAAAATTTCAGCAAAAAGATAAAGAGGTAATATCATTAGTTGATACGCTCGAACAACGGGCACAGGCTTTATTATCCATGCGACCTGTTTCTGTCATGGACAAGGCATTCACTCCTGCGAGCGGAAGCAAACATGACTATATGAGCCAGGCACCGTATTTCTGGTATGACAGTACAAAACCAAACGGATTGCCTTATCTGCGAAGGGATGGAGTGAGAAACCCGGAGATCAATAAGATTACCGATCATAAAAGTCTCGATGAACTGGAAAGCGCCAGCCGTATTTTATCATTAGCCTGGTATTTCACCGGTAAAGAGGACTATGCTGCTAAAGCAGTGTCTTTGCTGCGCGTGTTTTTTATCAACGTGGACACTAAAATGAATCCTAACCTGGATTATGCACAAGGCATTCCGGGAATCACCAATGGTCGTGGCATAGGTATTATTGAAACGAGATCGTTGACCACTATTGCCAATGCAATTGGCTTGTTGGCAGGTGCAAAATCATTGACGCCAACCGATATCAAATCATTGAAACAATGGTATGCCCGATACCTCGACTGGTTACTGACCAGTAAAAACGGAAAGGAAGAAAATGCAGCAAAGAATAATCATGGTGTATGGTTTTCTGTACAGGTGGTGGGTCTTGCTTTATTTACCGGGGATATGGCCAAAGCCAAACAATTAGCGCAGAAAGCAAAAAGCCGGATCGACAGCCAGGTAGATAAAGAAGGGAAAATGCCATTGGAACTGGAAAGGACCAATGCGCTGTCCTATACCAATTTTAACCTGGAAGCCTGGTTTGATCTCGCTATACTGGCTCAACATGCGGGTGTTGATCTCTGGCAGTATAGGAATAAAGAAGGCGCCGGCATACAAACCGCACTTGATTGGTTTATTCCCTATGCACTGGGTGAAAAGCAATGGCCTTACCAGCAGATCGGCCATTATAACAACGCTGATCTTTACCCGATCCTGTTACAAGCGGCCTGCATTTATACTAATAATAATTATCTTGAGCCGGCTGACAAAGTGAAGAAAAATGATTTCCTTTATAAATTGCTTAGTTGTACGACCCGGTTTCGGCAATAAATGCCTCAGCGCAAGAAATCTTCCTTTTTTAGTCTCTAAGAACAGGAATCCCCGCCCATTTTCGTTGGCATATCTATTGTGGATGATACCACATATTATTTATCATTTATAACCTCAATATGAAAAGATCATTTATTTTAATGACGGGACTATGTTTAGTAGGCCTGTCATCTCTCTTTGCACAGAAGACCAGCCGGCCCAACCAGGTCGTATTACCTGAACCATCTGAATCTTTCCGTAAGAACAGTAAGGTGATTGGCTGGCCTGAAGGAAAAACACCCATAGCACCCGAAGGTTTTGTAGTAACAAAATTTGCTGACCAGTTGAATACCCCGCGCTGGATTTACATAACTCCCGGGGGAGATATTCTTGTAGCCGAATCAAGAACCGGACGGAACAGTCCCAATGACATCATTCTTCTTCGCGACACCAATAATGATGGTGTGGCAGATAGCAGGCAGCCTTTTATGACGGGATTGAAACAACCACTGGGCATGCTTGCACTGAAGGATTGGTTTTATGTAGGTAATACAGATGCTGTTTTCCGGTTCCCGTATAAAGCCGGGCAATTACAGATTACAGAACCCGGGCAAAAAATACTTGACCTGACCCCGGGTGGTTATAATAATCACTGGACAAGAAATATTGTAGCGAATAAAGATGGTTCCAAATTATATGTATCGGTTGGTTCGGGAAGTAATGTAGCCGAATATGGAATGGATAATGAAAACAGGAGGGCCAATATTCTTGAGATCAATCCTGATGGATCGGGTGAAAGAGTATTTGCAAGTGGTTTGCGCAACCCGGTAGGCATGGCCTGGGAGCCGGTGACCGGCGCTTTATGGACAGCTGTGAATGAACGTGACAATCTGGGCGATGAGTTAGTGCCTGATTATATTACTTCGGTAAAAGAGGGTGGTTTTTATGGATGGCCTTATTCCTATTTTGGACAACATGAAGATCCGAGGTTGAAAGGACAGCGTCCGGATTTAGTGGCAAAGGCAATAGTACCTGATGTTCCGGTAGGTGCACATACGGCTTCTCTGGGACTTGCTTTTTATACCAAGACCCTGTTTCCTGTCAGGTATCATGGCGGTGCATTTGTGGGACAGCATGGTTCTTGGAACCGTTCCGTTTTTTCCGGTTACAAAGTGGTGTTTGTACCATTTACTAATGGTGTTCCGGGTCAGCCGGAAGATTTTTTAACGGGTTTTATTGCTAATGAGGCCAGTAATGAGGTGTATGGAAGACCGGTTGGTGTAGCTGTTTTAGCGGATGGGTCATTGCTGGTGGCCGATGATGGGGGGAATATCATCTGGAGGGTCAGTAAGAAATAACAAGGTGACACCTCCAATGCAAGGTGTCACCCTCAAAATAGCCTGTATTTTCATCACAAGGTGTCACCTTGTAGTCAAGGTGACACCTTCACATTCCAACAGATTCATTAACCTTAAATAACATATGCCTTAACGTTTCCTTATACCGTTTTTGGCACGATGGCATTTGCTTTGGATATAGTAAAACATCTTCTAACAATTAAAATAAATAGTTATGAAAAAGATTTTTACTCTCGCCATCGCCAGTTTGTTAACCCTTTCCATGTTTGCCGCTGACCGCAAACCCTCCGTAACACTGACTACCTCTAAAAAATTTGAAGTAGTGATCGATGGAAAAAGTTACGGCAGCGCATTGAACAGCACCATGAATGTTTCTAATATGTATAGCGGTCGCCACACGATCAAAGTATATTCACTGAAAAACTGTTTGTTCAGCAAACAAAGAAAACTCGTATCGACTTCTACTTTCCAGTTAAACCGCAGCGATATGAATATCTCTGTCGATAAATCCGGCCATATTAATATCCGGGAAGAAAGAATTCCTTTCCGCAACGACAGGAATGATAAGAATGACAGGGATTGGAAACAGGGTCACGATAAGAAGAGATTCTAAATTCTAAATTAAAAAATCAAAAGAGCGTCCTCACCAGGATGTTCTTTTGATTTTTTAATTTCATCTATTTCTTTACCTCATACTGCAATACAAATGCTCCCGATTCAAAGTGCCGGGTGGCTATTAATTCAAGGTTAAGTTTTTGAGGAAGATTCGCTGTCTCAAACAAGCGTTTGCCTTTGCCCGGGAAAAGAGGCTGCATGCAAAAACGGAATTCGTCAATTACACCCGTCTCAATTAACGAAGAAAGCAAACCCGGACTGCCCATGATCAGCATGTCCTGGTATGTATCTTTTAACCGGGCTATCGCTGCCGGCACTTCTTTTCCAATAATGCTGGCATTCTTCCACCCTGCTTCCTGCAAGGTTGTAGAAACAACGATCTTCGGAATGCGATCGATCAGGTGAGAAAATTCGAGAATAGAAGGAAGCCCCTCCTCCTGTGCTGCTACACCAGGCCAGTATTCCCTGAATAACAAAAATGTATTTTTCCCGAATACAACGGCATCTGCCTGGCGTACAAGTTCATTGGCATATTCATGCAGTTCTTCGTCTGCGATCACAGCAGTATGATCACAAAAACCGTCGGGTGTAATGTTCAGCAAGGCGATTAATTTTCCCATGGTCGTTTTATTCTAAAATTACTATTTGTGGTTTTTACGGTAAAAATTCATCAAAAACAGGGCAGTTTTACGCTAGGCCAGTATTGGAGATGCCTTATGTTTGCATCAGAAGTTGATTGATATACATTTTATCAATCCAATCCAATATCGTACCGAAGAACCCTGTCCAAACATCCTAAAAACCAATAAAATCCAATATCAGTCAGCTTCTGTTTTTTTACCGTCCAGTAAAAAGAATTAAAAAAGGTCGTTGCCACGCAGCGGCCTTTTTTATTTTGACTGCTCAAATATCTAGGTCTATGTTGTAAATTGGTTGTTAATACCAATGAATACTGTTATGAAAAGGTACATACAACCACTGCTCCCCACCCTTTTACTCATATTCTCTGTTTCCTGCAATACTCCTCCTGAAAAATATTTTGATGTAGCCATATTGAATTGCAATACGATCGCAGGTTTTGGTGAAAGCCTCGACCGGTCGCTGGAATATCCTTCGGTTAGGTTGGTGCCGGGTACAAAAGATCAGACAGAACCGATGAAAAGAGCAGAAGTGATGAATGACCAGATTCATTATGTAGAAAAAAACCTGTCAGACATTAATGACCTCAAAAAAACAGATGATACAAAAGATATCTTAGAATCATCGATCGCACTGCATGAATTTATCTTACCGGTTTATAAAAATGAATATACACAACTGGCCAAATTATATGATGATAATGCCAGCAAAGAACAAATAGAAGCACAGAAACAGGATATCTTTACTAAATATGCCATCGAATTCGGCAAACGGTATGATGCCGTTACCAAAGCGGGTAAAGCCTATGCAACCAAACATGGGATCAAGGTGAACTGGGATATTCATACTTCCCCGCAATAAACACCCTGGCATACACGAAAAAGCTGATATCGTACCATATATAATGGTAAGAGACCCCGATGCATTTTATTTTTTTAATTTTGCCCGAACTGTCATTGCAATGACAGTTGTATTACTCATCCCCATAACGTCTAGCCTTATTTTGGTTTTTCATCTGAATGATTAAACAAATTATTCGTCCACGCATTTATCATCCGGGTTTATCCCTATATTTTTTTATTTTGATAGCACCTGTAACACGTATTGAATACAATTTCATTTCACTATTGATTTCAAAACCAATCCCGCAATCTAAAGGAATACTTATTGCGTAAGTATCGTTACCAACCGGGAGCCTTCACAAGTTCAATTCCAATCTTTATTTAATCATTTAAATTATTAGCCCATGCCTAAGATCATTGAATCCGGCAATGGAATGCTTTTGCCCGATGCGGAAAGTCAAAAGGCTATATCAAGAAGAAAGTTTCTTGGTTATGGTACTGCTGCGACCGCATTGGCTATTGGTATTGCCGCCTGCCACAAAAACGACGACGATAATGACAACAACAATGGTATTAATCTCGGAAGTGGTGATACCGGTATCCTGAATTATGCTTACGCACTTGAACAACTGGAAGCAGCATTTTACATACAGGTAATCACTTCCCCGTATTCAGGTATCACACAGACAGAAACCGCATTGCTGACTGATATCAGGGACCATGAAGTAGCGCACCGCGAATTTTTCAAAGCAGCATTGGCAGGTAATGCTATCCAGGCGCTGACACCGAATTTCAGCGCGATCAATTTTTCAAGCCGCGACAGCGTACTCGGTGCTGCTAAAACATTTGAAGATCTTGGTGTATCCGCTTACAATGGAGCAGGCAAACTTATTGTTAACCCTGCTTATCTCACACTCGCCGGCAAGATCGTATCGGTAGAAGCAAGACATGCCGCCCTGATACGCGACCTGATCAGTAATGGAACGTTTGCAGATAGTACTGTTGTCAATTCAATGGGACTGGATCAAAGCAATGCACCCGGTACTGTTATAACAGCAGCTAATGAATTCCTTACTACAAAAATTACCGGAAAAAATTTACCCACTTCTTAAAACTGGTATTTATGAATGTCAAACATATTTTCAACGAAATAGAAAAAACAGACCCGGAAATATATCAGCGCCTGGATACACGACGCAATACCATGAAAGAATTCGCCGGTATCGCTGGTAAATTAGCCCTGGCAGCAGTTCCTATTGCACTTGGCGGCATGTTTAAAAAAGCATACGGTCAAACTTCTTCTACGCTTGTAGGTATTCTTAATTATGCACTAACCCTGGAATACCTGGAAGCAAAATTCTATGCTACGGGAAATGCGAGCGCCAATCTTATTCCTGCCGGCGCACCCGCTTCCGCCCTTCAGAATATTGGCGCCCATGAAACCGCTCACGTCGCTTTTTTAAAATCTGCGATCATGAGCGCCGGTGGAACACCTGTCCCCGAACCTGCTTTCGATTTTACAGCCGGCAACGGTTCCGGCGCCGGCCCTTTTACAGGCGTATTCAGTAATTATGCATTGTTCCTTGCCGTTGCTCAAACGTTTGAAGATACCGGCGTAAGAGCTTATAAAGGACAAGCCGCCGAGCCTGCACTGATGGCGAATAATGATGTACTGACTGCTGCACTACAGATCCATTCTGTGGAAGCAAGACATGCATCACATATCCGCCAGATGCGCCGCGCAAATGGAGGGCTTGTTCCTGCCGGTGTGACAGTAAAACCCTGGATCACGCTGAACCAAAGCGGCATCATGTCCAGCGATGTACAGGCTAGTTATAATGGAGAAGAAGTGACCAGCCAGGCCAATGTACCGATAGTAAATATTGGCGGACAAACGATATCGGCCAGTGCGGCCTCAGAAGCTTTTGATGAACCACTGACCATGACACAGGTACTTGCAATCGTCGATCCGTTTATTGCATAGTGTTATGATCAAAACAGGCTGAGGAAATTCATAATTATAAATTCATAATTCTTAATTTCCTCAGCCTGTTTATTTAGTTCACTGTTTGATATAAAAAGGAAAGTTGGCAGTAGCAACATTATTATTGCCATCCGTGATATAGACAAATAAACGATAAGCGCCTTCGGCGGCTGGTGTTGTAAATTTTGCATTACCATCGTTGCCCGAAGTCACTGCCCCGTCGATCGCTTTTGGCTTCGCTTCAAAATCACCGCCATTGCCTACCTGTGTAGGTTCCGGCAATAATTCCCAGCGATAAGAAAGTTTATCACGATCGGGATCAGTGGCTATTACCGTTGCCGTATAACTATTGCCTGGTTTCAGGTATACATTGTCAAGTATTTTTTTCTTATCCACCTGTAAGGAGTATACATGCGGCGCCTGGTTCTTTGGCCAGCTTCCTGACCAGAGGTATTGCATCACATCAACCACTTCCGATTCTTCGCCTTTGTCTGTAAAGATTCCATACCAGGTAGGAGTTCGCTCCTGTTTTTGTCCCCAGAGAAAAACATAAGAACCCAAACACTTACCCCTGTCTTTTTCAACTCCATATTCATAACGGCTTTTATACACGCCTGCTTTTTCGCTGCTTGTTTCTTCGATAGGAGATTTCCATTCGGTTTGCAATCCTTCCCAATGTCCTGTTGGCCCCCATTCTGTTACCATATAGGCACCATCCCAACCGGCTGTGCGTATCGCGCCGGGCAAAGTCGCCAATCCTGCATAGGTATTAATTGCGAGGAAATCGATATCTGTTGCACGTTCCTTTATATAATCAACCAATCCCTTGCTGACACCAGCGAGTACGGTTGTTGTAGGATGATTCGGATCCTCCTGATGTATCATTTTTGAGATATCATTAACCGCGTTCCATACAGCAGGATTTTTATACTGGAGATTTAATTCATTTCCAATGCCCCAGGCCAGCAAAGCCGGATGATTTTTATATTTTATGACTTCAGCTCTTACACGATCGAGTTGTTTCCTGACAGCAGCCGTATCATCATAATTAAATCCATGACGTTCCGCTACTACATCCAATCCCATCAATACTGTCAAGCCGTAACGTTGTGCTGAATCCAATACTTTTTGTCCGTCACGTGTACCCCAGGTACGAATGGAATTACCACCATACGCTGCAATGCGGTCAGGATAACGACTGCCTCCTGCTCCTTTTATAAAATAGGCTTCATTGGCCCTGTATAATTGATAACTGTTACCAGTCTTCCGTATCTCTACTTTAACAGGATCTTTTTGTTTAACACTTGTTCCCGGTTGTGCAGTAGCAGTGATCACTGCAAAGGATAGCAGGGCCGCCGCAAGAGGCTTATA
>CAMLGR010000053.1 GCA_946479615.1 uncultured Bacteroidota bacterium
GGAAGCGACCACATTTTCGATCCCCGACTGGTGCAGTGATACCACATCGGTATAACCTTCCACCAGTAAACATTCATCTGCTTTATCGATCGCCTGCCGCGCAAAATAAGACCCATACAGGATCTTGCTTTTTACATAGATCTCGTTTTCGGGCGTATTGATATATTTCGGTGCTCTGTCATTACTTTTCAATATCCGCGCCCCAAAACCCAATATCTTACCACTGTGATTGTGGATCGGGAAAATAACACGACCCCGGTAATTATCCTGCAACTGTTCATTGCGGTTGGTGACCAGCCCGGTTTTAAGTAATAATTCTTTATTGTATTGTTGTGCCAACGCCTCCCTGGTAAATGCATCCCGTTGTTCGGGCGAATAGCCCAACTGGAATTTCTTAATGATATCTTCCCTGAACCCTCTCTCCTTAAAATAAGCCAGGCCGATATCCTGACCTTCTTCTGTTTCAAAAAGTGTTTTGGCAAAAAAATCACGGGCAAACCCATTGATGATATAAAGACTGTCCGCCGATTGCTGCACCTGCCGTTGTTCATCGGTGGCAAATTGTTCTTCTACTTCGATGCCATACTTATGGGCCAGCCATTTCAGTGCATCCACATAGCTGTACTTCTCATGCTCCATGACAAAGCTGATGGTATTACCGCTACGGCCACAACCAAAGCATTTATAGATCTCTTTGGCAGGCGACACTGTAAAAGAAGGAGATTTTTCATTGTGAAAGGGGCAGAGACCCATAAAATTGCTGCCTCTTTTCTTCAATTTCACAAAACCCCCGATTACATCGATAATATCAAGGCGGCCAAGGATCTGTTGTATGGTATTCTGGGAGATCATTTTTTATGCGGAGGTGCAATTTAATCACGGATGACCCTGATTAAATGGAATTTACTGATTTTTTCTTTCCGGTCCAGCGCATTGAAAAACAGTATATAAGAAAGGAATCAAATCAAAAAAAATCTTGCCCGCGGTTAAACTTATTCCTGTAACCCCTGTCTCATATAAAATTTTAAAATTCATGAAATCAGTCCGTTACTTTCTTCCCATGGTTTTTGCCCTGGCCATTGCCCTGGCTTCTTCTGCCCAGGATGAACCGGGAGTGGATTCCACGGGCCTGCCCGGCGATAATTTCAGTTTGCAGGGAGCCCTGGAGATGTTCAAAAAAGCAGGCTCCATCGAAGAATTTGAAAAGCTCATTAATACCCAGGATAATAACGTGAACAATCTCGACCTGGACGAAGACGGCAAGATCGATTATATAAAAGTGATCGACCGGTCAGACAAAAATGCGCATGATTTTGTTTTGCAGGTGCCTGTCTCCGCAACCGAGAGCCAGGACATTGCTGTCATAGAACTGGAAAAAACAGGCGATACCACCGCAGTAGTACAAATTGTCGGTGACGAAGACATTTATGGTCATGAAGTGATCGTAGAACCGGATGGTGGAGGTGATGGCAATGCTTTTATTGCGCCCTACAGTTCCAGTATAGCAAAAGGGGGCCCGGCTGCCGATTATTACCAGCCCAATCCACGTATTATCATTAATGTCTGGTTCTGGCCATCGGTAAGGTTTGTGTATGGTCCTGTTTACAGGCCCTGGATATCTCCCTGGAGATGGAGCTATTATCCCGGCTGGTGGCGCCCGTGGAGACCTTTATCCTGGCGCGTATATCAACCGCTTTGTGTACGCTATTATCGTCCTTATTCTTTTGCGTACACCCATAGAGTAGTATATGCCCACCAGTTTTACAGGCCATTGCGCATAACATCCGTAACAGTAAGAACGCGTCATTATGCTTCTGTTAACCATTACCGGGTTACTCCTCATACAAGAAATACCTATTCAGGTCCGAGGGGTCACCGGTATTCGAATGGACAAGGTCCCAGAGGCAATAATCACCCGAGAAATAATCATAGAAGAAGAGGGAGATAAAGAAAAGTCAACTCAAAAATAAAAAGTCAAAAGTCAAAAATTCGTAGCCGGTATACCCGCTACCGGTTTTTGATTTTTGACTTTTTATTTTGCAATTTGAATTTCCTGCTGTGCAAAAAAACTGATGGTTTTCCGGGAAAAGAGTTTTAAATTACATATACACGCCGCACCCTGATACCAGGAGAGAATTAGCAATTATTCACTCTTAAAAATATAAGCCTATGGTTCAGGTAGAAACCTCGCAGCTTGCAGCTGAGTGCAGTTCCTGGAGAGACGCACTTCGCAAGTACCGGGATGAATTTACTAAACACAAAAGCACTCTTCTCCAGGCCGCCGGCCAGCCCCTCTCTAAAGATCAACTTCAGCAGGTAGAACACCTACAAAATCAATTTCACATTCAGCTCATCAACATTCATGATCTCAAGCACTCGATTAAATTACAATCGCGGCTGATGGATTATGAAGTAAAAGAAAATGCCGGTCATTTAAAAGAAGAGACAGTTGCCAAACATGAAATTCTGTTTGGACAATATCAGAATCTCGATGCTACATTGGAAGAAGTAAGATGGGAATTTGAGCGATTTTTAAACAGGACATAACCAGGTTTTACAGATGATAGTTGATACCAATTAAGCGTTACCCTGGCTGTGGGCTTTGCAGGCGGGGTTACCTTCTGTTTCATCATCCCGAATTGAAACATTAACCCCATTGTGCAACCACAAAAACGTATTGTATGCCAGAGTTTGATACTTCACACGTAAAAAACATTGTCTTGCTGGGCCATGCCGGCTCCGGTAAGACCACCTTAGCGGAATGTATGTTATTTGAAGCCGGCCTGATCAGCAGGCGCGGCAATATAACGGAAAAAAATACGACCGGCGATTACCACGAACTTGAACAGTCCCGTGGTAATTCTATTTTCAGCAAACTCCTTCACAGCAAATGGCGCGGGTATAAAATCAACATCATCGACACACCCGGCTATGATGATTTTGTAGGCGAACTGATCGCTGCACTCCGCGTGGCCGATACCGGTGTCATGCTGCTCAATGCTGTCATGGGAGTGGAAGTGGGCACGGATATCATCTGGGAATACACGGAACGTTTTAAAACGCCGATGATATTTGCCATCAACAAACTGGATGATGACAATGCCGATTTCGATAAAACAGCCCGTGAAGCCAAAGCTCATTTCGGCAGTAATGTAGTGGTGGTGCAATATCCCCGGCAGGTGGGATCAGGCTTTCACGAGATCATCGACGTATTACGGATGACCATGTATAAATTCCGTGATACCGGCGGCAAACCCGAAAAATTGCCGATCCCCGAAGAAGAAAAAGAAAGAGCCGATACTTTACATAAAGAACTCATCGAAGCTATTGCCAGTAATGATGAGACCCTGATGGAAAAATATTTTGATAAAGGAGAACTCGATGAGGATGAAATGAAAGAAGGTTTGAAAAAAGCCATGATCCGGCATGACCTGTTTCCCCTGTTCTGTTTATCCGCCGAACGGAATATGGGCAGCGGCCGCCTGATGGGTTTTATCGATAATGTATGCCCCAGTGCCAATGAAATGCCGCCGCAGACCACACGCAAAGGAGAATCCATTTCCTGCGATACCAATGGCGCTCCCTGCATCTTTGTTTATAAGACCGTCAGCGAGCCCCATGTAGGTGAACTTTCTTATTTCAAAGTCTATTCAGGCACTATAAAAAGCGGGATGGAACTCGAGAATGAAACTACCGGGGTGACGGAAAAGATCAGCCAGTTATTCCTGGTGGAAGGAAATAAAAGAACCAATGTAAACGAACTGGTCGCCGGAGACATCGGTGCTACGCTCAAATTGAAGAATACACATGTCAATAATACCTTGCATGCAAAAGGAAAAAGTTATGAACTGAATCCGATTGAATTTCCTTCCCCGAATATGACAGTAGCTATCGAAACACAGAAGAAAGGGGAGGAGGAAAAATTATCACAGGCATTGCATCAATTACGGGAAGAGGATCCAACATTGATCGTAGAGATATCACCTGAATTGAAACAAACACTGATCCATTGCCAGGGCGATATGCACCTGGCAGTTGCCAAATGGAAGATCGAACATAATCACAAGCTGGATATAAAATTTGTAAAGCCACGCATCGCTTACCGCGAAACGATCCGCAAAGCAGCCGACGCCAGTTACCGCCATAAAAAACAAAGCGGCGGTGCCGGCCAGTTTGGCGAAGTATATATGCAGATAGAACCCTGGTACGAAGGCATGCCTGAACCCAAAGACTTTACTGTCAGGAACAGGGAAACATATACTCTTGACTGGGGTGGTAAACTGGTTTTTTATAATTGTATTGTCGGTGGTGCGATCGATACCAGGTTCCTGCCTTCCATCCTGAAAGGTGTTATGGAAAAAATGCATAACGGTCCGCTGACAGGTTCTTATGCGCGTGATATCCGTGTTTGTGTGTATGATGGTAAAATGCATACGGTAGACAGTAACGATATCTCCTTTAAGATCGCAGGCTTACAGGCTTTCCGCCAGGCTTTTCAGCAAGCCGATCCGCAGATACTGGAACCTATATATCATGTGGAAGTGCTTTGCCCGGATGATCTTACCGGCGCTGTGATGGGCGATCTGCAAAGCCGCCGCGCCATTGTGGAAGGGATCGATAGTGAAGGACATTTTCAGAAAGTGATCGCCAAAGTGCCATTGGCGGAAATGGATGGATATTCATCTTCGCTCCGATCTATTACACAGGGAAGGGCGAAGTTCAAAATGCATTTTCAATCGTATGAAGCAGTGCCTTTCGAATTACAGCGTAAACTGATCGACGAATATAGTAAGACGGCGAAGGAGGAAGTGGCTTAAGACAGGAAAAATGTTGATTTAAGATTTAAGAATTATGAGTTATGAATTTTGAATTATGAATGGAGGAAGAATGAATGCTATTTGCATACTCTTGTATTCAATTCAAAATTCATAACTCATAATTCTTAATTCCTAATCATCCTACACTTTCTTATCAAAACTCACACACTCTTTCAATTCCCTTTCGGAATAAGCCAGTTTATATTGTTCGAGTATATCGGCAGGAACGCCGTTCCATTGATTGGGTTTATTTCCCTGATAACCGATGTCTGCCACACCGATCTGTGATGTATAAAAACCGGTCGCGGTAAGATTCCGCATCAGGCTGAAAAAGGAAACACCTGCTTTCATTTCAGGTTTTGCTTTTTTAGGATAAGCGATCTGGTCCACCATATCGATGCGCTGTGCTTCTGAACAATCGACAAATGATTTATCATATTGCTTAAAACACTGTATATCCAGCCAGCGCAAGCCGCCGCGCAAAGGCGTTTGATGCTCCGGCATATCTTTCACGATAAATTCGATAAAATCCGGCACTTTGGCATCGGAAGCACTTCCGCTGATCTCATCTTTGGGAATGATAATATCCGCAAGTACGGTGATCGTGGCCATTTCATGATCGGTAAAAAACCGTCCCATCGCCAGCAATTCTTTTTCATGTTTTAATTCTTCCGGGTTGCGATCCAGGTTAAATACTGGCTCCGCTGCCACCTCTGTCTTCTTTTCCTCGCCAGGATTACAACCTGCCAATGCAGCACCGCCTGCCAAAGCCGTACCCGCAATTATTTTTAATGATTTACGACGATCCATGAATTGAGTTTTTATGTAGGTAAAGTATTCATGTGAAAATTAAAAGTCAAGATTAAAAAGTCAAAAGAGATTCATTTATCAGAAGTTGTTTTTGAATTTTTACTTTTGACTTTCCGCTTCTATTACAAATTCTGCTTCTTCATCTCCTCAATAATATATTCGCTTGCCCGCATTGACAATGCCAGGATCGTCCAGGTAATATTCTTATCAGCCTGTGATACAAATTGGCTGCCATCTACACAGAACAACGTTTTGCAATCATGCGCCTGGCTCCATTTATTGAGGGCCGAACTTTTGGGATCATTACCCATGCGCACCGTACCGGCTTCATGAATGATCTCACCGGGTTGTGATAATCCATAATTATTTTCTTTCGTGTCATCAGCGCCCCAGGTTACTACAGCACCCATATTATGCATGATCTCCTTGAATGTTTCCTTCATGTGCTTCGCCTGGTTGATCTCATGCTCGCTCCATTTTACATTAAACCGCAATACAGGTATACCGAAATCATCCACTACCGACGGATCGATCTCGCAATAATTACTTGCCAGCGGGATAGCTTCACCACGTCCGGCCATTCCTACACCGGCACCATAAAAGAAACGGTAATCTTCTTTTAATGATTTACCATAACCACCGGCTTCTTTTTGTTTTCCTTTTACCAGGTATTTTCCATTCAGACTTTCGATTCCGGAACTGAACCCATAGGAGGGCATACCCATGCCACCCCAGTATTCGATATGATATCCCCGGGGAAAATCGAGTTTTTTATTATCCAGCCACCAGGGTGAATAGATATGTGCGCCACCCACGCCATCCTCATTGTATCGTTTCCGGTCGAAGAGTTGTGGCAATACGCCACCAAGAGAAGCGCCGGTAGAATCATGCAGGTATTTACCTACTACATTACTTTCATTCGCAAGTCCATTGGGATGACGGGGAGATTTTGAATTTAATAATAACCTGGCCGTTTCACAGGTACTTGCCGCTACAATAACAACACGGCCCGATACCTGGTATTCCATTTTATCGATCTTGTTGATGTAGGATATACCCGTAGCCAGTCCTTCCTTATCCGTTAACACCTCCCTTGCCATAGCATTGGTGATCACATCGAGATTGTTTGTTTTCAATGCCGGGTAGATCAATACATTGGTAGAAGAAAAATCGGCTTTCGCCATGCTGCAATTACGATTGCACTGTCCGCAGAAAAAACAAACCCCTCGATCATCATTTAATTTTTGTGTAAGAATAGAGAGGCGGGAGGGGATCACTTTTACATTCGCTGCTGTTGCGCCGTTCTTGATCATCAACTCATGCAGGCGCGGCTTGGGTGGTGCCAGGAAATGACCATCAGGATCATTTTCCAAACCTTCCATCGAACCAAAAACACCGATCATTTTATCGACGCGGTCATAATAAGGTTTTACATCTTCATAGCCGATCGGCCAGTCATCACCCAGGCCATCGATACTTTTTCTTTTAAAATCTTTGGGACCAAACCGTAAGGAGATACGTCCCCAGTGATTGGTTCTTCCACCCAGCATCCGTGCCCGCCACCACAACCATTCAGTATCTTTTTCCTTGGTGAAAGGCTCCCCGTCGACTGACCAGCCGCAATAACAGGCATCGAAATCACCAAAGGGCCTGTACTTGGTGGAAGCGCCCCTGCGCGGTGAATCCCAGGGATTTTTTAATTGGGTTACATTTTTCTGTGGATCATACATCGGCCCGGCTTCTATCATACACACTTTCAAACCGGCATTGGCCAGGATATAAGCGGCCATACCGCCCCCGGCGCCTGAGCCTACGATCACGGCATCATACTTTTTTGCTTCTTTCTTAACCTGGAAATCTCCCATGTGATAATGTGATTTTGTGAATGAACCAACAATTTACAGGATTCATGGATTACCCGCTTCTTTTTCCGGCTAAAATTTCTGGACAAACCTTGCATAAACAATTATCTTTAGCCAAAGCAAAACAGTACTGATTATGAGGAAAGTGATCCTGCTTTCATATCTGATGATAAAACTATTTACAGTTGAGGCTCAACAGGAGAAGTATAGCAGCTATCCTGTTTATCATGGCGACGATCTTGGCCTGAGATACTCTCCGGCGGTATCTGTCTTTCGCGTATGGTCTCCACCGGCGGAAGAAGTGCAGCTATTATTATACAATGAAGGAACAGGCGGGCAGGCCATCCGTACAATGTCGCTGAGCGGTGATCGCACCGGTGTATGGGTTCTGTCGCTGGGTGGCGACTGGAAAGGAAAATTCTATACATTCCGTGTGCGCATACATGGCCGGTGGATGGATGAAGTACCCGATCCGTATGCCAGGTGTGTGGGCGTGAATGGAAAACGGGCTATGATCGCGGACCTCACTACTACTAATCCGCCGGGATGGGAAAAAGATAAGAGCCCTGCATTCGTCGCGAAGAATGATGCGATCATCTATGAACTTCATATCCGGGATGTGAGTATCGCTGCCAATTCCGGCATCACTCATAAAGGAAAGTTTTTAGGTCTTGCAGAAAAAGGCACCGTTAACAAAGAAGGATTGTCTACCGGCCTGGATCATTTAAAAGAACTGGGCGTAACACATATTCACCTGCTTCCGTTTTTTGATTTTGCGACCGTTGATGAATCAAGACCGGATAGCGCTCAATACAACTGGGGATATGATCCCCTGAATTATAATGCACCGGAAGGTTCTTATGCAACAGATGCCTTTAATGGGCTGACAAGGATCAGGGAGTTGAAACAAATGATCCAGGCATTTCATGCAAACGGGTTGCGGGTGATTATGGATGTTGCGTACAATCATACGACTGATGCCGGTCATTCGAATTTAAATCAACTGGTACCCGGATATTATTACCGGCACAACGAAGATGGAAGTTTATCCAATGCAACGGCTTGTGGCAATGAAACAGCCAGCGAAAGAGCGATGATGCGCAAATTCATGCTGGAATCTGTTTTGTACTGGGTAAAGGAATATCATGTGGATGGGTTTCGTTTCGACCTGATGGGCGTACATGATATTACCACGATGAACCTTATTTCAAATGAACTACACAGGATAAGACCTGATATTTTATTATATGGAGAAGGGTGGACTGCCGGCGCTTCTCCTTTACCCGATTCGATGCGGGCATTGAAAGCCAATGTTTCTCATCTCGATAAAATAGCGGTATTCAGCGATGATATAAGGGATGGCATTAAAGGAAATGTATTCAATCCACTGGAAAAAGGATTTATCGATGGCAAACCGGGCACTGATGAAAGTATAAAGTTTGGTGTAGTGGCTTCCTGCCAGCACCAGCAGATCAATTATAACCAGGTCAATTATTCCAAAGCCCCTTATGCGGCACAACCCTGGCAAACAATTTCCTATTGCGATTGCCATGACAATCATGTGTTGTGGGACAGGCTGGCTTTATCAGCCAAAGAAGCCAGCGAAGAAGAGCGTATAGAAATGTATAAACTGGCCCTGTCGATTGTTCTTACTTCACAGGGTATTAGTTTCCTGCATGCCGGCATCGAATTTTTGAGAACGAAACAGGGCGTTGAAAATTCGTATAATGCAGGCGACAGCATCAACCAGATCGACTGGAGCCTGAAATCAAAGAACAAAGCTGTATTCGAATATGTAAAGGAACTGATACAAATACGGAAAGCACACCCGGCATTCCGGATGAGAACAGCCGAACAAATCCAACATCATTTAGTATTCGAAGAAAACCTGCCTGCCGGAGTAGTAGCATATACGATCGACGGTGCCGCGATGAAAGATACCTGGAGAAAGATCAGGGTGTATTATAATGGTACAGGCACCGAACAAACATTGCCACTTAATTCTAAAAACTGGCTGGCCGCCATTCTGAATAATAAAACAGCAAAAGGAGAAAACATTGTCAGCACCATCCGTGTGCGCCCGCATAGCTGCAGTGTGCTGTATTTGAAATTACCGGAAAGATGAGTAGGAGTGTTAGATTTTAGGTGTGTTACATCTCTATATTCAGTAGCAATCTTTTTGTATTACAGGTCAACAAGTATCTTTGCGGATTTCTTTAACACCTAACATTATTTCTTCAGCGTCTGTCCTACATAAGCGGAGATCCAGCCGACCTGGCCGTTTTTAACGAGATAGAATTGTTTGCTTTCATAGATAGACACAAACTGGCGCATGATCTTTAATAAAAGACCCGTTCCTGCCATCAGCGAACGCTGATCGAATACCGATTGCACCTGTTTCATTTGCCTGATGACAGCCGCTTTGTCAACGCTTTTATCGGTCACACCGGCTGCAAGTCTTTCAGGGGAAAGCGAAGGGAAACTCTTGTATAATTTATCGCTGAAATTTAATACATCATCATAAGTAACTGTTATTACTGATTTATCAAGTAATTCAGGATGCATCAGGTTGGCGAGCGACCAGGCAATACCACCGCTGAAAGCAATGTTATCGCTCAGCGGGTAAGCGCCGCTTGCATTCACCGCGTATACCAGTTCTGTATTCTCGGCAATCATTAATACTTTGTATAACTGACGGCTGAAATTGACCAGGGTCTTATCATCCCCGCAGCGTTTATCCGTTTCGTTAGTAGTGCTCTTTGTACCCCAGTTCAACTGGAATAATTTAAAATCCGTTGTATTTCCGTAAGGGAAATATCCGCCTTTGGTATTGCCACTGCCAATATCGATCAGGAAAGTATTGTATCTTTTATCTTCCGGTACAATGCCGAGGTGTGACAACCTCGCTTCACCGGATACATCGATTACTTCCACCACGCGTTTGGGCTCTTTGATCCGTAGTTTGAAAGAATCGATCAGGTTATCGATCCACACATTTTTATTTTCCTTTTCCGCCTGTTGTTTAACACCGCTGCTGATCACGGTAAACACTGCATTGGAAGGGATTTTATATTCCGCAGTAGCAGTAGTATATAATTTATACAGGCCATTCAATGTAGCAGTGAATGTTGGTTCGGAGAACGTGATAAAATCGGTATTGATCGACGAATCTTTCAGCGGACTGAAATTCTGCAGGTTCTTTCCCATTTCCACGATACTGAGTTTAACTCCTTTGGAACCTACTTCGATACCTGCATACACAGTCGAATTTTCAGTTGTAGCCAGGTTGAACTTGCCTTGCGCAGTGGCAGATTGAAAACCAGCTATCAAAACAGCAGCAAGGAAAAGGCGGTGGAAATGTTTGTAACACATGGGATCAATTTTACACGTTAAATAACCAACCTGCAATATATGTATAGCTGACAGTTCAAAAATTAAAAGCACAGTATGGTGTGAAAAAAATGTGGCTAACTAGTTCGGAGCCAGACCGTATAAATACGATCCTTTATATGTTAACAGCTTACTAAGGTGTTGCGCGTAAAGGATAGGCACAATTATGGGAGAGATATTAAAAAATAAAAATGAGACACTCCCGGCTCATCTGGCTGATCGCATTGGGCGCACTCTTATTCGCTATCGGTCTTTTTGTACCCTTTTCCTATTACTATTTAAGGGCAACATTGCTCATCGCCGGCGCTGCATTGGGTTTCCTGTTTTATCTCTATACCCTGATTGAAGTACTCAAATCAAAATCGCTTCGTCAATCAAGAAAAATATTCTGGATGGTCGTTATCGTTTGCGTTCCTGTTTTTGGCAACCTGATCTATATCGTCATGCAGGATTCCATGAGCCATAAACAAACACCGAGGTTACAGAATTTCTAACTCCTTCATCTATCGTTAATACTGGGAAAATTATCCTCCTGGTCTGTATTTGAATTCTTCTTGTTACATTTAAACCATAAAAATTTAACTCCATGAATCGCACGATCTCCCAAAAAGCAATGTTGTTTTTAATTCTTCCCGCCATTATTTTTTCCTTTACGGTAAGGCCGGCAGATAAAGTTGTATTTACCGGCAACTGGAAACTCAATGAAAGTAAAAGTGATTTAGGTGATTTTGGTGGCCGTTTTGCTGCCCGCAAAATCAACGCCGACCAGAAAGACGATGCCATAACTATTTCCAAAACAACTCCGGGTTTTAATGGTGGTGATGATATTACCAATACCGATGTGTTGAGTTTTGATGGCAAAGTATCTGAATCAACCGTTTTCGGAAATGCCAAAAGAAAATCAAGTCTGAAATGGGCCGATGATGGTAAATCATTTGTGATCAGCAATACCACCAATTTTGAAAGAGATGGTCAGAGCTTTGAAGTAAAAGGTACCGATACCTGGACACTATCCGACGATGGAAAGACACTGACCTCACAGATCGCTTCCAGCTCGGCACAAGGAGAGTTTACGATGAAGTGTGTCTACGAAAAAGAATGAGGAAATAAATGTAAAATGCAGAATGTAAAATATAAAATGTAAAAGGGGTGATCGATAACCGGCCACCCTTTTACATTTTACATTCTATATTTTGCGGTTCTACATTTACTTCCTCATTCCTTATTTTTTGTTTATTATTCCTTATTTACACTCAGTCTTCTTCAGCGAAATACTATTCGAAAAATCCAGCCCACCCGTATTTTTAAACACCATCTTTCCATCCCTTTCTTCCATATCACCATAGCCTTCGACCAAATCATCTCCTTTTTTCAGGAAAGCTACCTGGCGAACCGATTGCTGTCCTTCTGACTGGAACATATAATCAGCGATCAGCGTATCGCCTTTTATCATTCCATTGATCGTTCCATGATTCTGATCCTTTTCAAAAAACCGGTAATTCAGATCACCGGTAATTTTATCGCCATCCGTTTTCACCAGCATATCGATACTGTCACGCCCTGAATTACCTGCATAACAGGTGGTTTCATTGACAGGTGCAGCTGCGGATATTTCGGTTGGCTGATCGGTCTTTGTTGGCTGATTGTTACAGGCAGCCAGGAAACCGGCTGCGGAAAGCAAAAGAATATAGTTGTATTTCATACCAGCTTTTACACAAAAATGGGGCCTTTTTCAGGCCCCGGAAAACAACTGTACTTATGGAGGATTTCTTATCGTCCGTCTTTTTTATCCTGCGAATGACCAATGATATAACCGATAGCGGCACCTGCCACACCACCAATCACACCGCCCACAACGCGATTCTTCTTATTAATCACTGCACCGGCAATAGCACCACCGCCACCACCGATCACGGCGCCTTTTGCAGCTTTGCTCCAACCTTTCTTCTGCGTGGTCTTTGCATAATTGGTCGAGCTTGAATTCATGGAACCACTGCCATAGTTTGGCTTGCTGGCCGTCTTTTTTGCAGGAGCCGTTGCAACAGGTGTACGCATTACTGCCTGCTGGTAATACTGGTTTGGATCCAATCTTTCGTTTTGCATTTTCCATGATTGAAACTGTGCCAGCCCCAGCGTATCGGCAGAAGAAATAGCATTCGCATCGGCAGTTGCCGACGGTTTACTGTTACACGATACTATCGTGATCGTGAACAATGCTAAAATGGCGAGAATAGGTAAAACTTTTTTCATAACAGATTCTTTATAGGTTTAAAAATTTAAATGACAGTACCCATAAATCAGAAAAAATGCCACAGATATTCCATTTGTTAACGTGAGTAAGATTGATTTTTCAATGCATTATCTATAAAGAATTTAGAAGCCTGATCATTTAACAAAAAACTTCCCGGTCAATTATTTTCCGGCTGGCACTCATATCATCGGATGAATCATGCAACTATCAATTGTTGCATAAATGTTATAAAGCGAAAACCGAATGCAACATCAATTTTGTTGCATTTTCCGTAAATGGATTTTTTAACGCATGGATGAAATAGCTTTGTCGTCAAACCCTTCACATCTACTTAACACTTGCCTAACTTTTCATTATGCGTTTACTGACACCAATTATTCGTTTTTACAGTTTGTTGTTTTTATTCTTATCGATCACTATTCATTCATTGGCGCAGGGCAGTTCATCCAAACCTGAATTTCCCTTTCAGAATACTTCTCTTTCCATGGAAGTGCGCGTGAATGACCTTGTATCCCGTTTGACACTGGAAGAAAAAGTGGCGCAAATGCTGAATTCAACTCCTGCAATCGACAGGCTGGGCATTCCTGCGTATGACTGGTGGAATGAAGTGTTGCACGGAGTGGCCCGTACACAATATCGTGTAACCGTATTTCCACAGGCTATTGCCATGGCCGCTACATTCGACACCAATTCATTATACCGTATGGCCGATTATGCTGCACTTGAAGGAAGGGCCGTGCACAATGAAGCTGTCAAAGCCGGTAAACCAGGCGCACGTTATGTGGGTCTCACTTACTGGACACCCAATATCAATATATTCCGTGATCCCCGCTGGGGCCGCGGACAGGAAACTTATGGTGAAGATCCATTCCTTACTGCTATGATGGGTAAAGCATTTGTACACGGACTACAGGGCGATGATCCCAAATACCTGAGAGCTGCTGCCTGTGCGAAACACTATGCTGTACACAGCGGCCCTGAACCATTGCGGCATGTATTTGATGTGAAAGTGAGCAATTATGATCTGTGGGATACTTATTTGCCCGCATTCCGTGAACTCGTGGTCAATGCAAAAGTAGCGGGAGTAATGTGCGCTTACAATGCTTACGACAAACAACCCTGCTGCGGCAGTGATCTGCTGATGACAGATATCCTTCGCAACCAATGGAAGTTTACCGGGTATGTAACGTCCGATTGCTGGGCGATCGATGATTTCTTTAAAAATCATAAAACACATCCCGATGCCATGAGCGCCGCTGCCGATGCAGTATATCATGGTACGGATATAGATTGCGGTACCGCTGCTTATAAATCATTGGTAGATGCCGTCAAACAAAATAAGATCACCGAAAAGCAAATCGATATCTCCGTAAGAAGGTTGTTTATGATCAGGTTCCGGCTGGGACTGTTTGATCCGGTTGAAATGGTGAAGTATGCGCAAACACCGGCATCCGTACTGGAAAGCCCCGAACACAAAGCCCATGCATTGAAAATGGCGCAGCAATCGATCGTATTATTAAAGAATGATAATAACACATTGCCATTGAGTAAAAAGATCAGGAAGATCGCGGTGATCGGCCCCAATGCCGATAATTCACTGGCTGTATTAGGTAATTATAATGGTATCCCTTCGCAGATCGTCAATGCCCTGCAGGGTATTAAGGCCAAACTGGGCAATGAGGCTATTATAACTTATGAAAAAGGTACTGCCTATGCCAATGATACCATCTTTCAATACACCGATATCAGTGACCAGTTATCCTGGGAAGGCAAAAAAGGATTTACGGCCTCTTACTATACCAATAAAGAATTGAGCGGTGAACCGGTGCTGACCAGGTCTGAAGAAGCCATCGATAATAACTGGCAGGAAGGCGAACTGGTAGCCGACAAATTCAAAGCCTATAATTTTTCCGCCAGGTGGTCAGCCGATTTTACAGCCACGACTACCGGAACGATCACATTTGAAGTAGAAGGAGATGATGGATATAAATTACTGATCGATGGTAAAGAAGCGATCAATTCCTGGCAGCGCAACAGGGGAGGAACAAGGGTATATGCTTTATCTACCGAAGCCGGTAAGAAATACAGGCTGGTACTGGAATATTTTCAGAATGATGGCAAAGCAACTGTAAAACTGAAAGCCGGCAATTTTGTACGTTCCGATTTTGATGCACTGGCCAATCGTGTAAAGGATGCCGATGCGATCGTATTTGTCGGTGGCATTTCACCCCAACTCGAAGGAGAGGAGATGAGGGTAAACCAGCCCGGCTTCGATGGTGGCGACCGTACTTCGATCTTATTACCCGCTGTTCAAACCGAACTGATGAAGAAATTGCAGTCCACGGGCAAGCCCGTTGTATTTGTGATGATGACCGGCAGCGCCATTGCGATTCCCTGGGAAGCGGATCATATCCCTGCTATCCTGAATGCCTGGTATGGCGGCCAGTCGGCAGGTACCGCTATTGCCGATGTATTGTTTGGCGATTACAATCCCGCGGGACGTTTGCCGGTTACTTTTTATAAGAGTGATTCCGATCTCCCTTCGTTCCAGGATTATTCGATGGATAACAGGACCTATCGTTATTTTAAGGGACAACCATTATATGGTTTTGGATATGGACTTAGTTATACCAGTTTTGCATACGACCAACTCAAAATACCGGCTGCCGCAAAATCCGGCAAAAAAGCAACGGTGAGTGTAAGGGTGACCAATACGGGTAAAAGGGATGGAGAAGAAGTGGTGGAGTTATATGTTACTCATAAGGGCATCGTAAAATCACCTGTCAGGGCGATGAAAGGGTTTCGCAGGATATTCCTGAAGGCGGGTGAGAGCCGTATATTGAACTTTGATCTGTCGGCACAGGATCTTTCCGTGGCCGATGAAGAAGGGATTCTGAAAGAAACCCCGGGCCTGGTAACGGTCAGTATAGGCGGTTGTCAGCCCGGTGAACAAACCAAATCAGCCAGAAAAACGGTGGAAGGGACGATAGCGATCAGTAAATAAAAGATAGTGGCAAAAAAAACCGGAAAAAATGAGGTATAAAAGCAGGTTTTCGAATTAACCTGCGTCTAAATATGTATTGAGAGTTTGTTTAAATCGTCAACAATGAAAAGCTGGCGAACAAAAAAGAAGGGATGGTAGATACCACCCCCTCAATAAAGAGGGGCGAATCGGTTAACCCCCCGTCTATTTTCCGTAACAGTGTTGCGGGCTCCTAATAACACCATTGCAGGAACCATTCGTCAGCTTTTCTATTTTACTTCAGAACGGTTCAACTATTTTTATTGTAACCGGTATTTCTTATTCTTTGTTGACAGCTTCCTTCGCTTCCTGTCTGCCGTTCAACGATACAAAGAAAGCCAAAACGCATTCCTCATAAAATAGAAGAAAATAGAGATTTACTATGCGTTTTTTAACGGCATTGCTGTAGTTCCCGTTATTACATGGTTACTCTTAGATATAAGATCCCAAATAAAAAGGGCCACAGAGTTTATTACTCTATAGCCCTTTGGCTAATCTTATAAATAACCGGTTATTATTTCTTACCTGTAGCTGCCCAAAAAATACCTGCATACAAATGATTCAGGAAAGCAGGATCGCTGAAATTCGTTGGCAAATGTCCCAACGCCGTATAGAAAGAGCGGCCTCCGTCAAAATCATGATACCAGGCGAGGGGATGCAGTTGACCCATACCTTCGGCTTTCTTTTCACCCCATTGCACTTTGGCATTATAAGTTGTTTCATCAACTCCCAATACATAATTAAGACCTGATACTTTTTCAGGACCAAACTGGTACCATTCATCTGTCCAGAGCCTGCCATCGGCAAAGCCCTGAAGCCCCGGGAATTTGGTATCAAGTATTTTCAATTTGGCACTTTGTACAGCAGGATGGATATAGAACATTCTTCCTACGAGTTTATTATACCAGTCCCAATCATACTCTGTATCGGAAGCGCTGTGAATACCTACAAACCCTTTACCGGATTGAATAAAACGTTCCATTACTTTCTGTTGTGCAGAATCGAATATATCACCGGTGGTATTTAAAAAGATGATCACCTGGAAATCCTGTACATACTTATCGGTAAATCCGTTGGGGTTTTCGAACAACACCACATCGAAGAAATTTTTGATGCCCATTTCTTTCAGCGCCAGTACACCGGCGTGAAGGGATTCGTGGTGCCATCCGCGGGTAGTCGTTACCAATAAGGCTTTAAATTGCTTTTGTGCAGTAACCGTACTGCATAGCGTGAGTTGTATAAAGAGAAGTGCAACAATAAATCTGGTTCTTTTCATAATAGCAAGTTTTAAGTTAATACCTGTTGAAAATAATCAATTAATGGCAAAACGCTTGTTTGTGCGGAAGAGTGAATGGTCAATGGTCAATAGTGAATAGTCAATGGTGACAATGAATTCTGATGCTGCTATCATTTGCTAGAAATCTGAATATTCAACGCCGCGCAGCAACATGACATCCGCCTTGGAAACATTGTGCTGGTATTCGGGTAAAGCAGAAAGGCGCTTCCATTCAGCATCAGTTTTGAACGCATCCCAGTGTTTTTCTCTTTCCGCCATATTTTCAAAACTGGTCATATACATCAGGTTGGGCATATGACTGCCTGCGATCACATCGGCATAAAATACCGCATGAAAGGAAAGCCGTTGAAACAGGCTGATCTCGCCACCTTCATTAAACATTTTCACTTTGCTGGTATAAGCACTTTCGGAAGGACTTTCATAGCTGCGCAATTCATATACACGTTCTGATTTATCATTGGTAAAAGGAGGCATTTTCATCGTAGTAGCCAGGCGAAATGCTTTTAACAAAACCAGTTCTATCCGTGTAAACGCAGGATGATCCCAGGCGGCATTCAGATAGGCAGTTGCGGCATGAATATAGTTGCTGTCCTTTTGCAGTTCAGCAGGTAAGGATAATAATTTATCAAGAGTAGGGGAAGGGATAAAAACAAACATCTTTTTAACTGTAGCTGTATCATTGGCCCTGGCTTTGAAAACGCCTACCTGTTTCATACCCTTTTTATGAAGAGCCGGCAGGTAAGCGTTTTTAAGATAATTATCAAGAACGGTTTCCTGTTCGGCCGTCGCATAATTATAGATCCTTATCTGGTAATATTCCGGAAGCATTTTTTTTGTTTGTGAAATGGAGGCTAAAGAGACTATACTGATCAATAGCATGGTCAGCGAAAAACGGGGCAATAGATTTTTCATGTAACGAATGTATGATATTTCGTTTACCGGTGTAGCGGCTGCCTGGGTTTTCATTCATCCGTAGGAACGTTTGGTAAAAAATATCATAAACGATCATATCACTCCCAATCCAAACACACGGCACTGTAAAACAGCAAGAACCGGGTTGGCTGCTGTGTGGCATTTAATAATTTTGTGTCATGACAGACTATCAGCGCATCGAAACAGCTATCAGCTATATCGGCGAAAATTATAAACTGCAACCTGACCTCGACGAAATAGCCAGGCAGGTGCACCTGAGCCCTTTTCATTTTCAACGGCTATTCAAAGACTGGGCAGGAGTTACACCCAAAAAATTCCTTCAATACATCAGCCTGGAGCATGCCAAGGAATTACTCGATCGCAAACATACACTGGCAGATGTTACAGAAGAAGCGGGGTTGTCCGGTAGCGGTCGTCTGCACGATCTTTTTGTTACCATCGAAGGCATGACGCCGGGTGAATATAAAAATGAAGGAGAAAACCTGCTGATCAATTACAGTTATGCGGAAACACCTTTTGGAAATATTTTAATCGCTTCCACACCTAAAGGCATTTGTCATATTTCATTTGCCGACGATCCGGACCAGGAAAAAGAAGAATTGCGAAAACGGTTCAGCAAAGCCGCCTTTACTCAAAAAACAGATATGCACCAGCAGGCAGCTTTACAGATTTTTAAAAAAGACTGGACGGATCTATCCGGGATCAAACTGCATTTAAAAGCTACTCCTTTTCAATTAAAAGTATGGGAAGCCTTATTGAAAATACCATTCGGGCAGGTCGATACCTATAACGGCATTGCCAATAGCATTCAGCAACCCAATTCTTCCAGGGCCGTAGGCACAGCGATCGGCAGTAACCCGGTTGCTTTCCTGATTCCTTGTCACCGGGTGATCCGCTCTACCGGCAAAATCGGCGAATACCATTGGGGAAGCATACGCAAAACAGCCATGATCGGATGGGAAGCCGCCAAAAATATCCCTATGTGGTGAGAGATTACGCAATACTGTTATAGGAATATAGCCGACTGGCGTAGATTTACCACATAGGCACATAGGGACATAGGTTTCACATAGAAGGGATTACTTAGCTCGTGTATAATCAAACGGGATCGTGTCTTTTCCTCCTTTCGCATCAGGACCAATATAAACAGAAGATATTTTAACAATGCCTGCAGGGCTGTAACAGGATCAGTACTTCGTGGTTCATCAGCCATAAGATACGATTAATCTCTTTTTCTTAACATCAGGATAACAGGAAAATAATCTCAAAAATTTATTTCTTTTAAACTGCTGATATAACTTTAAGAATGCGCTTTACCGATATCATCTTTATAGTTGCCGCCGTTGTACTGATCACCCTGGTCGTACTGGCGCTGTTCAGGTCCAGGAAAGAGGAAGAGGAATTCGATCCGGAATAAGCGTGATAGCGTTGGTGTATAAAAGTCACACACGCATCGTATCGGGCACCCAGTATTGTATTGCTTTTTTAATTGCTGCCGGGGAAAGATCCTGCGCTAATGTTTTTTGTATCAGGTCAGGAAGTTCTTCATCGGAGGCAAAACGCAGGGCGGCGAGTTGCTTAAAACTAAGCTGGTGTTCTACAAGTTCCAGTCGTTGCTGGGTTAACTGGTAATACCTCAACCGCATTTCCAGTCTTACAATGCGGTCCTGGCAGAGAAGGGCATAATGTTGTCTCACCATAAAAGACAACCAGGCAATCATACATGCCAGCCCGGTGAGTAGGATCCATTCCCATTGATCATGTTTATGCACAATAATCCCCCTGATACCTATAGCTATGAAAGCCATTACCAGGGGGTAAAAAATAAAATGATGGGGAGGATAGTAGCGGATATGGTTTTTAAAATTTTGTTTCTCCATGCAATTGATGTTTAATCCGGTTTACTGTAACTATTATTTTCTTCGTCTTCTTCGCCTGTTTCTTCATCTTCATCGTCAAGTTCACTGCCGGGAACATCGAGGTCTTCGCCCAGGTCCAGCGGATCGCTCTTTTCATTCGATTCTTCGTCTTCATCTATTTCATCCAAAGCCAGTTTTTGCAGATCAATTGTTTCATCGGTAACCTGGCGGTCCGTCTGTGCCAGTAATTTCTTTTCCTGCGGAGTTACATTGGTGGTATCATCTGTTGTTTCTTCTTCGTTGAGATCATCCAGGATGCCTTTACCTTCTTCATCGGAAGAAGAAACTGTTGTGTCCATCATCTCACGCATACGGGGCGGTTTAACATGCTCCTGTCCGGGGATATCTTTTACTTCGGGCATATCGATGATAATTTCTTTCTTATCATCCTGTTTTTCTTTTTTATTTTTCATTTCTCTTGTTTCTGATAATAAGGAAAAAAATATGCCGGAAAGATGTTGGGTTAAATGAGTTCTTTTCCCGGGCATAAACCACAAAAAGGGGAAAAAAGACAACAGAAAGGGAGCATTCCTGTTATTTGCCAATACAGAAGCGATAAAATGGAAGAGAATAACAAACATTAAAAAAACCGTAGCCGGGCTACAGGCATAAATTTATTGTATGGTGATGGATTAACAACTCACTACCACCTGTCCATTGTTATATCTTATTGTTACGGGTCTTGTAGCCGGACTATCGCCACTTACGGGATTGACTGAAATTTCTGCATTAATGGTTGCTTCAAAAAGAATCTGTCCTACTTCTCTTAATTTTTCTTCTGCTTCCGCAAACTTTGATTGAGCCAGGGCGGTCTCTTCACCGTATGCCACCATTTCAAGATAGGCTTTGTAAATACTGTTGGCTTGTTCCAGGCTATAGTGCTTTGCTTCGCCCGTATATTTTGTCAGCAGCTTGTTATATTCTTTCTCGGAATCAAGTCTCTTCTTACCATAGACCATAGATCGTTCGCGGTGCTCGATATAATCCCGGATCATGGCTTCAAGTTCGGTTACAGAATCAGTAAACATAGTACGGTTGTTTTTAGTCACTATAAAAACGGTTTATTGCCCGTTTTAGTGCCGGGGAATGGCTGTAAGATTACGGTTCGTAGGTCTACGAATCAAAGGCAGGTTTAGGTGTTAAGTTTTAGATTTTAGGTGTGTTACATTTTTATATTCAGTATCAATCTTTTGTATTACATATTACAATAAGTTGAACCTTACAACTATTTATACCAATGGCGTTTATTATTTCATTGCATCCAGTACTTTCTTTACCATTTCATTGATGGCTTTGTCTTCGATCCAGCGAACGACCATTACCAGGTCATGCTGTTCATCGACATAAATAATATTAACGCCGTTTCCAATATGCATATAGGCCAATGCCGGTGCATCAGGGAGAAGTTTATTATCAGTGTTGAGAAAGAAATTCATGTAACCATACCCCGGTCTCACGGTAGTAGGTGTGCGTGATCTTTTTATCCAGCTTTCCGGGATCAGTTGCTGACCGTTCCAGTTTCCTTCGTGCAAGGTGAGCAATCCAAACCTCGCCATATCATAGGCATTGATAAACATACCGCCTCCCCAATGTCCGCCGCCACTTACACTTTGTACCGGATTGCCATCGAGTACGATCCATGAATTGGTATAGCCCTGCCATTGCCAGGAGGAAGAAGCGCCGATCGGGTCCATGATCATTGTTTTCAATACCTGCGGCAAAGGTTTTCTCCAGACACAGGTAGCCGCTAATGCCAGTGCATTTACCCGCACATCATTGTACTCCCAAACCGTACCTGGTTCGTGACGGGCACGTGTCCGCCATTGGGTGCTGTCTTTATCAGGGCGATCTGCCCATTCAGGTTTGCCCCACAACTCACCTTCCCAATCACTGGTTTGACGAAGCATCACATCCCAGGTGATTTTGCGATTATGTGCTGTAGCAAAAGGATAAATAAGCGTGGGTTGTTTTGCAGACGGATCATAGCATTCAACAAAATTGATATAGCTGGCTACTGTATCGGTCACACTATGGATCATTCCTTTTTCCACGGCAAGACCCACAACAGTCGATAAAAAACTTTTGGAAATACTATTGGTGATATCAACACGCGAGGGTTCGCCCCATTCTGCCACGATATATCCATGATGAATGATCAAACCGGTAGGAGCGCCGCGATCGGGCAATGCGCCAACCGGTTCGGAGAAAGGTTCCTTGCCAAAATCCATAGCCTGGCTCTCTTTCATCGAACGCGGATGTTTGGTTTCATTAGCAATAGCAAACTGAACAGCGGCCTGGAGTTTTGCGGTATCAAAACCTGTTGTTTGTTTTTTCCACAGTATGGCGGAAGGGAAATAAGGCTTTGCTTTTGAAGTTGACTGGCTGCAACAGGGAATGACGATACAGGCAAGTAATGCGAACAGGAATGTTTTTCTCATGAAGATTGGTTATTTTTTTACAGGTTGATGCATGATCAATTTATTGATTAATTCCTGTACGATCAAATGAGACTGCGCTTCCGTTAAATAACTATGTTGCTGCAAAGGATCGTTTGTCCAGGTATTGCTGCCGTCCGCCGCTACTGTGCATTTTCCTCTTTTGATGTTATACCAGGGCTGGTATCCTTTAACAGCTACCAGTACGGCGGTTTCATCCCAGCTCATCCGCCCGGCCGAATCCTGTATATCCTGCGGGATACAGATACGAAATACATCTTTAACAGGGCTATGAGTGATGTGGTCATTATGAACCAGGGGTAATCCTGTTTTTATTTTTACACCAATCTCCACGCCGCTGAATAGCACCGGTGTTTGCCAGTTGTCAAACACGAATTGAGAAGCAGCTGCATCCATGCGTACATTAAACTCACTACCCGAAGGGAAGCGGCCGGCCATACAAACCAGCTGCTTTACTTTTTGTTTGACGAGGTCTTTACCATCGAGATTTGAATACTGATCGGGTGGGGAACGCAGCAGGTCTGCAAGATTGGTAAGAAATCCTACGGTGATGATCGTAACGCTATGATCTTCCTGTGCAGCCAGGGCCTTACGGTAAACGCTCACTGCATCCGGCACTTCAGCATTTGTTTTAACCGGGTGAGGATAATGTAATAACAAACTATCCGTCCAGTGCTGGCGGTCTTTTAGTTCCAGTGCTTTTCCTTTTGGCACACCAATAGGAATACCGGGCCGGTTGAAATAAGTATTCAACACACTGAATACGGCGGCTACTCCTTCATATTTTGTACTGGCAACAGTGGCAAGAATATGGATATCGCCGCTATCGGCAAACGCATGGAGCAGGGTGATGGCACCGGCGTCGTCGTAGTCGGGTCCCATATCGGAATCGAAGATGACGGGAGCAGGGGATGGCTGCTGGCTACGCCCCATCACTGAAATAATCAGCAACCATCCTGAAAAAAGTAGTTTACAGAACATAGGTTTCAATTATGGAAGTTACGTATTTTCATTTCAATTCCCGACGACCGTCCCATCAGGGTCTGCAAAGCGACCCTGATGTATCAGTTTTTACAACTGCTATTGATTTAAGGCTGTCTTATCTTATACAGCAGGGTCGCTCCGCAGACCCCGCTGGGACGATTACAACAGCTTGCAGACCCTATGAGACCGTTGGGGCATTCCATCAAGAACCCATTTTCTTTTGCATCATTTCAAACGATATTGTAAATTGAATGGATTTCCTGCGAATATCCGGTGACAGACTTGCATTGCAGGCACATGAGAACTGATACATTTCCGCAAACAGCCTGATTAATATAATTTTGCGAAAGCATGATCCTGCCATTCCTGGAACCTTTACTCAATTCCGGCACCACCAAAGCCAAGAACGCCGAACAGGCCGAAAAAATGATCATTCTGAATAAATGTATCATCGCCGCCATCATTTTCTTTATTCCCAATCTTATTTATGAAGTCAGCCTGGAACTGCCCTGGACAGCCGCCATCGATTTTGTATTCCTGTTTACCATCTGCATTGTTTTTTTCCTGAACCGCATGGGCCATTATTATCCCGCCCGTAATATCGCGCTGGTCAGTACCAATATGGTACTGCTGCTCGGAACGTATGTAGAAGGAGTGATGGCAGGTAATTATATCATCTATCTTTCCCTGATTGTTCTATTCTCGATATTAGTGCGTGTAAAAGAAGAAAAGAAAACCGTGACCGTTCTTTTTCTTTTTACGATGTTGTGTTTCTCTCTTTGCTTTGCCGTTTGCCCCTTGCACAGCGAGGTGCAAACAATCTCCGAAGAAACTTACCGCGTTATGTTCATCAGCAATGTGGCGCTTGCATTCTGCTTTACGAGTTTGTTTACTTATATGGTCTCTGTGATCGCCCAGGGTAAAGAATCACAATTGATCAAAGCCAAGGAACAGGCGGAAGAAAGTCTGAAGGCCAAATCCATGTTCCTTTCCAACATGAGCCATGAATTACGCACACCATTGAATGGTATCATCGGCACATCCAACCTCTTGTTACAGGAAGATTACATGCCTGCCCAGCGGCAGCACCTGGATATACTGAAATATTCCAGCGAACACATGCTGCTGCTGGTGAATGATGTACTCGATTTCAGCAAGATCGAAGCCGGCAAACTCGAACTCGATAAAAAGCAGGTGAACCTTTTCCAGCTATTGACTAAAATGGAAATGTTGTTTGCCCGCCAGTTTGAAAATAAAGGAGTAGAGTTTATTGTAAAAAAAGACGAGCATCTCGATAAACGTATTATCACCGATGATACACGGCTTACACAGGTTATCAGCAACCTGTTATCCAATGCCCTGAAATTTACCTGGCAGGGACAGGTGATCTTATCCGTAACAGTTGAATCCTTGTTCAGCGAAACCATGACCGTTAACTTTTCTGTTAAAGACACCGGCATTGGTATTGCTTCCGATAAACTCGCTACAATCTTCGACAGTTTTACCCAGGCCGATGCCCGGACCACCCGGCAATATGGCGGAACAGGTCTTGGTCTTTCGATCAGTAAAAAAATCGTGGAAGCTTTTGGCAGCGACCTGATGATAAAAAGTACAGCGGGCAAGGGGAGTGAATTTTATTTTACCATCCAGTTCTCTTATCTCAATGCAACCAGGGGATATGTGCGTGAGAAAAAACGGGTTGAATATGAAAGTCTTGCTGGTCTTCGCCTGCTGATCGCCGAAGACAATGCTGTCAATATGCTGGTAGCGCGGAAATTTTTGGAAGGATGGGGCGTTACACTTTGCGAAGCGACCAATGGAATAGAAGCAGTTTCACTCAGCCGGGATCATGATTTTGACCTCCTGCTCCTTGACCTGGAAATGCCGGAGATGGATGGGTATACCGCTCTTCGCGAGATCCGCAAATTACAGAAGGGTATTCCTGCTATCGCTTTTTCAGCCGCCATGTTTCCCAATATCAACGAACAATTAAAGGCAAAAGGGTTTAATGATTTTGTGATGAAACCTTTCCGCCCCGAAGAATTGTATAAAAAGATCAAGCAGTATAAGAGATTGTAAGCAATGAGAGACCATGAATGGTGTTAGGTTTTAGGTGTTAAGTGTTAGATTGGTTGCTGATTAATGGGTTTGCGTTACCAGTATGAATATTCTGTTTAGGGTATTTAAAATCCTAACATCAACCTTATTCCTTCTGCTCCTTCAAACTACCGTACTTTTGTGCCATGTCCACACAACAATTCTCTGTCGATAGCATTTTATCCCGGTTAAAGATCAAAGCGCTGAATGATATGCAACTGGCGGCTATTGAGGCCACGGATAAACAGGATAATATACTGCTGCTCTCGGCGACCGGTTCAGGCAAAACACTGGCCTATCTTTTACCCCTGGTCAAATCATTAAATCCTGCGGCTACCCACACACAGGCGATCATTATTGTGCCTTCCCGCGAACTGGCGTTGCAGATCGAAACGGTATTTAAAAGTATGAGTACGGGTTTGAAAGTAACCTGCTGCTATGGAGGTCATTTAAGAGAGACAGAAGAAAACAACCTGAAACAACCGCCTGCCTTACTGATAGGAACACCGGGCCGTCTTGCAGATCATATCCGCAGGAATAATATCACAACAGACACGATTGAAACACTGGTACTGGATGAATTTGACAAATCACTGGAGCTGGGTTTCCTGGATGAAATGTCTTTTATCATCGGTTCATTGCCTGCTATTCAAAAGAGAATACTTACCTCTGCGACTGAAACAGTAGCCATTCCTGATTTTATTGGAATGATAGACACGGTTGAACTTAATTTTCTTACGGCTACCGGCCAGGATACCGGTCTCACGATAAAAAAAGTGATGAGTGATGGAAAAGATAAACTGGAAACATTATTCCGGTTGGTCTGTATGCTGGGCAATCGTTCTACTATTATTTTTTGTAATCATCGCGAATCTGTGGAACGGACCAGTAACTGGTTGAAAGAAAAAGATATTCTCAATGTGTTTTATCATGGCGCGCTCGAACAACAGGAGAGAGATGCGGCCCTGTGTAAATTCAGGAATGGTACAGCCAATGTATTGGTAACGACCGATCTTGCGGCGAGAGGATTGGATATCACTAATATCCGTTACATCATTCATTATCATTTACCGGGAAGTGAAGAC
>CAMLGR010000054.1 GCA_946479615.1 uncultured Bacteroidota bacterium
TTTATAACGCTACCATTTATACCGTCGATGCCTCTTTCTCTACCACCCAGGCGATGGTGATTAAGGATGGAAAGATCGCTGCTACCGGCACCAAAGCCGAACTGGAAAAACAATTCGAGATAAAAGATAAAATCGATGCCCATGGAAAATTCATTTACCCTGGCTTTATCGATGCTCATGCCCATTTTACAGGATATGGATTAGGATTACAGACGGTAGACCTCACCGGTACAACCAGTTGGAAGGATGTATTAAACCGGGTGGCAGTATTTGCAAGAAATCATCAAAGCGGCTGGCTCATCGGGCGCGGCTGGGATCAGAATGACTGGACAGTAAAAGAATTTCCCGATAATACTATATTAAATGAGTTATACTCTTTCCCCGTAGTGTTGAGAAGAATAGATGGGCATGCCGTTATTGCCAATAATGCCGCGTTAAAAATAGCCGGCATCACCACATCCACAAAGATCGATGGCGGAGAGATCATTATTAAAAATGGTCAGCTCACCGGTGTACTTATCGACAATGCTGTAGATCTTGTTACCGCGAAAATGCCGGCACCCACTACAAGACAGTTAAAAAAAGCATTACTCGATGCACAAAAAAATTGTTTCTCTGTCGGATTAACAACAGTTGATGATTGCGGTCTTGATTTCACCGATATTCTTTTTATCGATAGCCTGCAAAAGAAAGGTGATCTGAAAATGAGGATGTATGCGATGCTCAGCGATGCACCAAAAAATTTTGATTTTGCATTCACCCATGGAAAAATAAAAACGGATCGGCTGAATGTCCGTTCCTTCAAAGTATATGCAGATGGCGCACTCGGTTCAAGAGGCGCCTGCCTGTTGCAACCGTATGAAGATAAACCCGGCTGGAGCGGGTTCCTGTTAAGTTCACAAAAACATTTCGATTCAGTAGCCAGTGTTCTTTATGAAAAGGGCTTCCAGATGTGTACCCATGCCATCGGCGACAGCGGCAACCGCACCATGCTGACCATCTATGGAAAATACCTGGCCGGCAACAACGATCTTCGCTGGAGGATCGAACATGCACAGGTAATAAATGAAAATGATTTTGCGCTATTTGGCAGGTATTCCATCATACCATCAGTGCAACCCACCCATGCTACCAGTGACATGTATTGGGCAGCAGACAGGCTGGGTAAAGAAAGGGTCAAAGGTGCTTACGCTTATAAACAATTGCTGCAGCAAAATGGATGGATACCACTCGGTACCGATTTCCCGGTAGAAGACATTTCTCCTTTCAAAACTTTCTATGCAGCAGTAGCCCGGAAAGATGCGAAAGGATGGCCCGCCAATGGATTTCAACCTGAAAATGCACTAACCCGTGAAGAGGCCCTGCGCGGCATGACCATCTGGGCCGCGAAAGCCAATTTTGAAGAAACAGAAAAAGGAAGCCTTGAAAAAGGGAAATGGGCCGATTTCGTTATTCTTGATCATGATTTGCTAACGACGAATGAAAAAGAACTTTTACAAATAAGTGTGCTAAGCACTTTTATCGGCGGTCAAAAAGTGTATACAAAATAACTATGTGAAACCTATGTCTCTATGTGCCTATGTGGTGAACCTACGCCAGTCGGTCATAGTAGTATAACAGCATTGCGTAATTTTTACCACATAGGCACATAGAGACATAGGTTTCACATAGGGAGCTGGCAGATTACATTCTATAAAAAAATTATTATGTTTGCGGAATGATTCACCCTGACAAAAGCACCATCCGTATTGCGATCCTCGACCTGTATGAAGGACATCCCAACCAGGGTATGCGTTGTATCCGCCAGATCATCAGCGACTGGGCTGCCAGCAACGACTTCAATGTCGAATCCACTGAATTTGACGTCAGGAAAAAGAATGAGCTCCCCGATTATTCCTTTGATATATATATTTCCAGCGGTGGACCCGGCGACCCGCTTTCTTCCCGTTTTGAGGACTGGGATATCGCCTGGTGCAAATGGCTGAAAAATATGGAACGCTGGAATGAGAATCCTGATAACAGTAATAAAAAATATATCTTCTTTATCTGCCATTCTTTCCAACTGGCCAGTCGCTATTTCAATGCCGGCATCGTTTGCAAAAGGAGATCGACTGCGTTTGGTGTATTCCCCGTGCATATGCTCGAAGCCGGCAAGCAGGAACCTGTGTTTGATGGTCTTCGTGATCCTTTTTATGCTGTAGACAGCCGCGATTACCAGGTGATACAACCCAACCAGGACCTATTGGAAAAAACAGGTGGCAAAATTCTTTGTATCGAGAAAATGAGATCGCATGTGCCGTATGAAAGAGCTGTGATGGCGATCCGCTTCAATGAATATATGATCGGCACGCAATTTCATCCTGAAGCCGATGCACAGGGTATGAGCCTGCATTTACAAACGGAAGAAAAAAAGAAAACAGTGATCGAAAATCATGGCGAAGAAAAACTGATGAGCATGCTGCAACAGTTGAACGATCCTGATAAGATCCGCTGGACATACGCACACGTATTGCCTAATTTCCTCAACCAGGCCGTGGGTCAGCTCGAAGAAGCATTCTGATTTTTTATCTATGTGAAATCTATGTCTCTATGTGCCTATGTGGTAAAAATTACGCAATGCTGTTATACTACTATGACCGACTGGCGTAGGTTCACCACATAGGCACATAGAGACATAGGTTTCACATAGGATTAATTCTTACCTTTCCACAAAGCAATACACATGATCCCGGCCATCCGAAAATCATTTAACCAGGCATTTACCAAAGAGAAATATGAAGCCTTCCTTGCCGATGTGCATCATACCAAACCCGGGCAAATAGATTTCAGGATCGCAGAAACACCCGTATTCGTACCCAAAGCGTTTACGCAAAAAATGCTGGATGCCTGCGAAAGCATTGTTGATATCATTATGGACCCGCGGTTCAAAGAACTTACCAAAAATGCGATCCCTGAAAATATAAAGGTTCCCGGCGAAAACGATCATTCCCATTTTATCGCTTTCGATTTCGGTATTTGTGAAAGCAAGGACGGCGGATATGAACCACAACTGATCGAAATGCAGGGCTTCCCTACCCTGTTTGCCTATGAAGTGTTTATCGATGATATTTACAGGAAACATTTTACTATTCCTGATGGATTCAGCGCCTATCTGGGCGGGCATACACGCGAAACTTACATTCTACATTTAAAAGAAATTATTCTCGGTGGTCATTCACCCGAAGAAGTGATCCTGTTGGAAATATTCCCGCACCAGCAAAAAACAAAAGTCGATTTTTATTGTACTGAAGAATTTACCGGTATTAAAATTGTCTGCCTGACAGAACTGATCAGGGAAGGCGATAAACTGTTTTATCTTTCCGGAGATAAAAAAATGCCGGTGAAACGTATCTATAACCGCGTCATATTTGATGACCTGCAACAACAACCCGCCGATGTGCAGGAAAAAGGAAAATTACTTTTTGAAAAACTCGATGTGGAATGGTGCCCGCATCCCAACTGGTTCTATCGCATCAGCAAATACACATTACCATTGATCCGGCACCCCTATGTACCTCCTACTTTCTTTTTGAATGAATTAACCAATATGCCGGCTGATCTTGAAAATTATGTATTGAAACCATTATTCTCTTTTGCCGGACAAGGTGTGGTGATCGATGTAACAAAGACTGATATCGAAAATGTAAAAGACCCGGAGAACTGGATATTGCAACGCAAAGTAAAATATGCCGATGTGATCGAGACACCCGCCGAGCCTGCCAAAGCAGAGATCAGGATATTTTATTTCTGGAAAGATGCGGCTACAAGACCTGTTCCTGCCAATAACCTGGCCCGTCTCAGCAAAGGGAAAATGATCGGCGTGAGATATAATAAGGATAAAGAATGGGTGGGAGGAAGTTTCTGCCTGTTTGAACAATAAAATCTCTTTTTATAAATCGATCGCGTTTACCAGCTATTTTTAAACCAACCAGTTAATCATGCAACTAATCAAAGATATTCCCGCCAAACAATTAATGGCCGGCATTACCGGGTATTACGCCCACGGCAACAATATGAGCTTTGGATTTGTAGAAATTGTAAAAGGAACCAATATGCCGGCACACCAGCATATACACGAACAGATCACATACGTGATCGAAGGAGAACTGGATATGACGATTGGAGGTACACTTTATCCATTAACTGCCGGTATGTATTATGTGATCCCTTCCAATACAACGCATTCGGCGTTTGCCAAAACAGATTGCAAACTGATCGACGTGTTTGCACCTGTCAGAAAGGAGTATATCTGAATGAAGGGAATTATGAGTTAAGAATTATGAATTATGAATTGAGAATTATGAATTATGAATAGACATTAATTCATAATTCATAATTCTTAATTCATAATTCATAATTTATTTAATCTGTAAACTTCTTTCTCAGTTCCATCAGTTTCGCCTGGAAAGGATTGGCTGCCTGTGAAGAAGTAGCTGGCTTCTTTCCGCTGTTATTGGTCCGTTGGTTGTCCGGACGTCTCTCACCGTTTGTCTTCTCTCCCGCTTCTTTTATAGATAAGGAAATCCTTTTCCTTGCCACATCTACTTCCAGTACTGTTACCATTACTTTCTGGTTCAGCTTGACGGCTTCATTGGGATCGGTGATATAGCGGTTGCTCAAATGCGAGATATGTACCAGCCCATCCTGCTTCACCCCTACATCGACAAATGCACCGAAATTGGTAATATTCGTAACGATACCGGGCAATTTCATTCCGGGTTTCAGATCAGACATCGTACTGATGCCTTCTGCAAAACGAAATTCCTCAATAGGCGAACGCGGATCACGGCCCGGTTTTTCCAGTTCTTTTAAAATATCTTCTATGGTGAAAGAGCCAATGCTTTCAGAAATAAAATCTTTTGGATTGATCTTTTTCCTGGTCTCTGCCTGCTGGATCAGTTCCTTTACCGAACTGTTTGTCCTGGCAGCCATTGCTTCTACCACATGATAACTTTCGGGATGCACGGCTGAATTATCCAATGGATTGGAAGCATTGGGTATCCGTAAAAATCCTGCGCATTGCTCAAAGGCTTTGGGACCGAGCATCGCCACTTTTTTCAGTTCCTCCCTTGTCTTGAATCCCCCGTTCTTACTCCGGTATTCTACAATATTCTTAGCAACGGTGGCGCTTAACCCGGATACATAAGTCAGCAAATGCTTACTGGCCGTATTCACATCAACACCTACATAGTTTACACAGCTTTCTACCACCTGGTCAAGCGATTCTTTTAACTTATTCTGATTCACATCATGCTGGTACTGTCCGACCCCGATACTTTTTGCATCGATCTTTACCAATTCGCTCAATGGATCCAATAAACGACGACCGATACTGATCGCGCCACGAACCGTTACATCAAATTCAGGAAATTCCTCTCTCGCCACTTCGCTCGCCGAATAAATGGAAGCTCCGCTTTCATTGACCATAAATACCGAAACAGGTTTACCAAAGTCAATACCACGTGCCAATTGTTCTGTTTCCTTACTTGCAGTTCCGTTTCCATAACCGATCGCTTCAATATCATATTTGGCTACCAGTTCTTTCAATGTTTGTGTAGCGCCCAGCCAATCGCTTTGCGGCGGGTGCGGATAAATCACTCCATTGTATAACAGGTTGCCATGCTCATCCAGGCAGACCAGTTTACAACCGGTACGAAATCCCGGGTCGAGTGCCAGCACTCTTTTATGACCTAATGGTGAAGCCAGTAATAACTGACGCAGGTTTTCAGCAAACACGCGGATCGCTTCTTCATCTGCTTTTGTCTTACTGCTCATCCGGAATTCCGTTTCGATGGAAGATTTCAATAAACGATTATAACAATCCTCTACAGCCTGCGCTACCTGCTGTGATGCAGGCCCGGATGATTTAACAAATATTCTTTTTAATTCTTCGTTCGCCAGTTCCTTGTCAATTGAAATATCCATGATCAGGAATCCTTCTTTTTCTCCACGGCGGATAGCCAGTAAGCGATGCGAAGGGCTTTGTGATAATTCTTCACTGAATTCAAAATAATCACGGTATTTCTGCGCTTCCTCTTCTTCCTTTTTAGTGGTCAGGGCACGAGATGAAATTTTAGCTTCTTCACGGAACAGTTGACGCACCAGGTTCCTGGCTTGTTCATTCTCCGCGATCCATTCTGCAATAATATCCCTTGCTCCCTGCGTAGCATCTGCTACAGTAGCCACCTGTTCATTTATAAATTTGGCGGCCTCTTCTTCCACATTCACCTGGCCCTGGTCGAATAATAATGTAGCAAGTGGCTCCAGTCCTTTTTCAATGGCGATCGTCGCTTTTGTTTTACGTTTGGGTTTATAAGGGAGATAAATATCTTCCAGTTGCGTAGCATCGATACAATCCTCGATGCGCTTTTTTAATTCGGGGGTTAATTTACCGGCTTCTTCGATGGTTTTGATGATCGTTTCTTTTCTTTTCGTCAGTTCGGTAAAATATTTCACCTGTTCAATGACAGCACCGATCTGCACCTCATCCATATTGCCGGTCGCTTCTTTCCGGTAACGGGCTATAAAAGGGATTGTCGCTCCTTCATCCTGTAGTGCCACGATATTATTCACCTGTTTTAATGACAGGTTCAGCGTGGCCGTAATTTGTTGTAAATATTTCAGCTCCATAGGTCCTTTGTTTGGGGTAGCAAATGTAAAGGCAGATGAAGAAGAAAAAAATTTGTTTGTTACAATGAGTTTAGCTAGAGGAAAATATAGTTGTCGGTTGTTAAGTTTTAGGTGTTAATGTGGGATAGATGTTGAAAAGTGATTACCGGGATTGATGGTTGATTAGTGTATTACAATTAATCCAAAACCTAACACCTAAAACTTAACACCTGACACCCTTTCTCAAAAGTAGGTCGACAACCCCACCTGGAAGCCCGCGATCTTACCGGGAGGATTACCTAATATATCGGTATGCCATTCGTAGCGGTAATTGATCCGGAAAACGGTTTGGGAAGAAGGACGAAAACTGATAGCAGGAACAATTCCATATACATGATCAAAAATATTACCACCGGTATCTTTGAATCTACCCGCATTATAATCGGCATATTCACCACGCACAGCAAAGTTGAGCACCGCATCGTTCCAGCCCAGCATCGGGCGTTTAATAACGGGCTGGACAAAATCGATAAATCCGCCCCGTTGCCGGTTACCGAATTGCTGGGTGAAAGTAGAAGGTACATCCGCTATGGCCCAGACCCATTCTGTATTGATAGCGGTTTTCAATTTTGGCAGCACTGTATTAAAGTCAATAGCAATAAAATCCACCCGTCTTTTTTTATCCAGTTCAATACCATCTTCCCGGAATTTATTGTATACACCACCCATCCAGGAAAGACCCAGTTCACCGATCTTCCGGTGTTTGAGTGCTGTCTTTATAGTAACCAGCGGAACACCATTGAAACTCTCTTCAAACCGTTCGGGATTTGTTTTAGTAGCCGGGAACCAGGTGCGGTTCTCACTATTATGAATGATCCTGTCATCGAATCCATTGGTCAGGTAGGCTTCATAGGCCCATATCCATTGTTTCCTTGCATATTTCCCAAATAACCCAAATCCCACATTACTGAAAGTCGAAGGAATGATCGTAGTAGATGAAAGAGGCCGACTGATAAACTCCCATTTCGGACCATCATGATTCTGATTAAAGGAGCCGATCGGATTCATGATGATCCCACCACGGATATTTACTAACGGATGAAGTTCCACATCCACCGATGCAAATTCGATATTGATCTCTTTTCCTCCTTCTTCCAGTTCCACCTCTGTTAAAAATTTTATCCGCTGTTTAATCGATGCGCTTACAAAAAGAGTAAGCCTTGGTAACTGGAACGATAACCCTTCTGTCACTCCATTCTCGCTGAAATAAGCCGTGTTGGCTTCTACGTACCCGCCAATAGTAGCCGGAAATTTCCCTGTCTGCAAAAACGGACGGTTATAGATCGCATCCATATTCATAACAGTCTTACCGGTATCAGGCATGATCCTTTTAAAAAGAGAAGAATCTCTTTGTGCATTGACAATAGCTGCCAAAAAAGAAAATCCGGCAATAAGTATATATTTTTTCATGCCAGTTGTATATAAAGGTGTTGTTGATCGGTAGTAACAGGAAACGAACGAAGTTTTGCATCCGCGGGGCCATTTACAATATTTCCCTTACTGTCAAATTCACTTCCATGCGCCGGGCAGGACAGCAATTCCCCATTTACATTTAATTCATTGTATTGATGACTACAACGTAACAATAATGCGGTATACTGGTTTTCATTATCGCGGTAAACAACAATCGGGTAATTCAATTGCTCATTCTGCACAACGACATATCGCTTATAGCTGTTCGCATTATTTTTTGAACTATGAAAAGAAGACAAAGGCACCTGTAATTGATTATTATCCAGGGATACTGCAAGTTGTTTGGTGCCGGTACATCCTTGCAGCAGGAGCGAAATGCCTGTCATGCCCAGGCAGGCAAGGCCACACTGCGTAATAAATTGTTTTCTTTCCATATTACAGGCTTTCTAAAAATGTAATGAGTTGTTGTTTCTGCTGCGATGTTAACTGCCGGAACTGTGTACGGCTATTCTCCGCTTCTCCTCCATGCAACAAAATGGCTTCTTCAATACTTTTCGCTCTTCCGTCGTGTAATAAAAAATACTGCCGGCCCTGCGAATTCTTTGAAAGTCCTAATCCCCACAACGGCGGCGTTCTCCATTCCTGCGGCAATGCAGTGCCTTCGGTATATCCATCATTCAATCCATTCCCCATATCATGCAACAGCAGATCAGTGTAAGGGAAAAATGTTTTATTGGATAGGGCGGCAATAGCAGAAACTCCTGTCGTCATTTGTGGAGTATGACATTTGGCACAGTTGATCGCCGTGAAGAGTTGCTTTCCCGACAATACATCCTCATCGGTTTGTTTACGTTGTAATGGCGCTTTCAGGGTTTTCAGGTAAAATACTACATCCAGCACGACCTGGTTACTTATTTCCGGGTCAATAAACTGGCTGGTATAGGTATCGATCGGTTCATACGAAGAAGTGATGCCGATATCCTGGTTATAAGCTGTCGCGGTTTGTTGCAGCAGATCATAGGTCGCGGCTTTCTTTCCAAAGCGTCCTATGTACCTGTTATTAATTGAAATGCTGTTGGAACGGATAGATGAATAAACCGGTGCATGAATCCAGTTAGGTCTCCCGGAAATACCATCACCATCCAGGTCGTCCGGATCAGCTAAAGCAAGTAGGGTTGCATCGGGAACAGCATCTAAAAACCCAAGACCGGTATTGGCAGGGGGCATAAATTTCGAAAAAGTAGCGCCGGCCGGAATTTGTTCCGGTGTAAATCCGCTATTCGCCCTGTGCTGTAATTGCGGACCGCCCTGCTGAAGAAATATATTTCCATTCAGCGTATCATGCTGCCCAAATCTTGTAAGCATAGTAAACGGATGCCCCTTGCCATCGCCGGCATGACAACTGGCGCAGGACGTAGCAACAAACAAGGGACCCAATCCATTTGCCGGGGAAAAGACATCATCGTTGAATGCAACATCACCACGGAGAAAGATTATTTTCTGCTCTGTAGTCAATCCATCAACAGGACCATCCAGCAAGCTATCATCCGCAGGCGACGCAGGAAGTAATTTATTACAGGCGATGCACATTGTTATCAAAAAAACAGCTACTAATACGCACTTGCCTGCGGAGATTTGTGAAGCGTATATTTCACTCATCTAAATATATTTTTAGTCTCGTCTAAAATTAAATTTAGGTGAATATACAATTTTAAATTGAGCAGCCGTTCTATTTTATGGAAGCAGGCCCCGGGAACAGGAGCAATTCTTTCTTACATCCTGTGAATCACTGGTCTGAGTTGCAAGTAAACCTGTACCCCAAGCGGTTTTTCTCCATATAAGAGCTGAAGTTGCTTTGCAGGAGAGTACATCGTAATTTGTGTACCAGTCGCCACGTCGATCACCTTATTGCTCCACACACTGCGGTTGCAGCCAAGGGTCAGGGCATGCACATTCCAGGTAGCATGACCCAGTACATTTTCCAGGTCAAGTTCCTCCGCTGATTTTTGTACAAACTCGTATCGACCATACACAACATTCTTTCCAAACCGGTAATTGTCTTCCGCCAGTACGGAATGCTCCCGGTGGCCGCTTCCTTTATCATTATATCCCCAGATCAATGCAGCATCATGTCGCCTGCTGGTAGAAAGTGACTTTGAAAATAAAACAGAAGCGGTAGTGCGTGTAACATCAACGCCTGGCTCCAGTTGCTCCGGCTGCCTGATAAATCCCTGCGAAAATTGTATCGCCCAGTTCTTTCCAGGGTTATAGGAAAGACGATATGAATAACTATCGAATCGTGCCTTATCAAAGTTATACCGGTTCTCTCCCGGCTCACGACCTGTGAATGAAGACACCTCGATCTTGAATTGCTGATACCGGAATCCTATAGTAGCTACTCCGAATGTTATATGTGTGGCATCCTGCCAATGATGCCCCAGGGGTGCATCAGGATTATTCATAGCTGAGATACGATGCATAAACGCAGGTGCACCCAATGCGGGTTCCCCGGGATAACCGGCATATACAAATAGATCTGTACGCTTATTAAAAGAATGTGTATACCCGATACTTAGTTCTGAAAATAAATCATGCGGATGCTGACGATCGACCAGCCTGCCACCTTGATATGTTTCCCCGGATTGAAACAATAAAGGATATCCATCTTTTCCTTCTGTCAAAGGATCCAGGCTGATCATGGATCTCAGCGAGAACAATCCTTTCTTACCAACCGGCTTGTTCATCATCGCCATGAACCAGTTAGGTGCATCAACAGCAGAAGCCCCTCTACCCCCTGCATTGAAAATATCCGTATGGGTATACCGAAAAAAAATATTTCCATGAAACATCCACATCGTTTTCTTCCCGGTCATATACATATACATCGGTGTTGCATCGGGCATCCAACCAGTACCGGAACCGTTCCTGCTCATGGGAAGATGCAGCGAATAGGTATGCGACATTCCCGGCATCGTCATTTCCTTCATGGCATGCTGAGAATGATCCATTGCCATCGTATCATTTTTCTCCGGCATGGGATCATGGTGCTCATGCTGGGCAAATAAACTACCGGAAATGAAGATTATACCCGTTACTAAAAAATACTTTCTCATCTATAAATTATTAATTAATTCAGCAGCTTAATGATCATCATTGAACTCATTACTACCATCAGCAGGTCTTCGAATAATGTAACCTTGCTCAATGGCAATTGAATGATCGACCCCAAACAGGCGCATTGAAAAGGTGATTTCTTTACCAGGCTTTGGATAACACCGATCGAACTAACTCCCATTACAACAAGCGTTACAATATTTGTACCCAGGGAAAATGTACCGGTAAGAAATAAGAGCCCTAATGAAAGTTCCACAAATGGGTAAGTAAAACCCCAAGCAGGAAATATCCTGGCAACAATATCATAGGAGCTATATCCATCAGCAAATCCCTGGATATTCAGCAGCTTGAAAAAAGAAAATACCAGGAAGAAGCCTGCCATGAAATGGCTCATCCATTGTTCCATATTAAAATACCCGGAGATAAGTTGCACCAGCAGCGATACCACTGCTATATAACCAAAGATGAGAACTATCGGGTAATAAGAATTTTTTGTACCCGCCGGCTTTTCTTCATGAGCCATACTATTACTACTGTGTACTTCCGTAATTGTATATTTTCCGGCTTTGGAAACTGCCGCCTGCAATTGGCCGGCACCAATATGCTTACTCATGGTAATCACCGCCTGTGGAAAAGGTAATTGCACCTCTGCTTCAAGAATATCACCCAGCTTCAGTAACTCGTTTTTTACACGCGCCACGCAACTACTACAGGTCATTCCATTGATCCGATAAGTATGTGTCATAATAATTCTTTTATGACACAAAGCTCAGGCAGAATGATACTGGTGCTGTTACACAATTCCGGCTTTCAATTACAGAATTTACAGGGAATCCAGCTTTCTCCGGTTATGTTCCTTTAGCTTTTTGAACTGGCTGGGTGTAAACCCGGTAATCTTCCTGAATTGGTTCGATAAATGAGCTACGCTGCTATAACCCAGTTTAAAAGCCATTTCGCTTAGCGTAAGTTCATTATACACTAACCATTCTTTTACTTTCTCGATCTTTTGCAGGATAAAATATTGCTCGATCGTTGTATTTTCTATGGATGAAAAAAGATTGGAAAGATAAGTATAGTCCTTATGTAAGCGACTGGCCAGGTAATCAGAAAGATTTTCGTTCATTTCATCCAGTTCCTTATAATGGACCAGTTCAATGATAAGTTTCTTAATCTCCTCGGTTAGCCTGAGACGGTGATCATCTATGATCTCAAACCCTTCCAATTCTAAAGCTGTTCTTATTTGCTGCATTTGCAGAATGGAAAGATCTTCCTCTACAGCTACTTTGCCCAATTCTATTTTGTTTATGGAAATGCCGGCAGAATTAAAAATGCCAGCCACGCTTTTGACACAACGGTCGCAAACCATATTCTTTATACTGATCTCCATCGCTTATCTTCTTTTCAATGCATTTAAAAAAGTATACTCATAGCTGATCAGCCAGCTTTCCCGCGCCATGCGTTGCATATTACCGGTAAGCTGGAACCGGTACCCGATATTTAGTTTGGAGATGCTATTGAAGATGAATTGCACCGCAGGCGCCATATCGATATAATGCATTTTTCTGTCCAGTGTCTGTTGCGCTAAAAATTCCGTGTACAGATTCACATTGGTTTGTTTGAACCCCGTATAATTCCTCGGTAGCAAAAGATAACCCGCCGATAATGAATAATTCATCGCCTGGTAACTTCTTGCCGGTATATACAGCACCTTATCTGTTCTTGATTTGTGCAGCGATTGCACGTTACTAACCGTGGCAGAAAGCGCCAGTTTATCGAGTAATTGTGTAGCGATCAGCCCCGCACCTACTCCACCTTTATCTCCCATTAAACTGATCTCATCGTAATGAAATGGCGCATTCGTTTTCGATACATCAGCAAATACCGCCATCCTGAAATGGCGATGAATATCATCATTGGAAAGAACCCGGTATTTAATATACAATCCTCCCGATTCTATCTTAAAATCATCAGTATGCATATTAGCTGCTGTACCATACAAATGGATCATCCATTTCTTGCTCAACCCAAACATGATCTCCGGCATATAGCGCTGTGAAAAACGGCCATAGATATTATCACTGGTCACAAAATGACCTGTCAGCTTCGCACTGATGGAATGCGCGGGCATATTGGAAGCAGGTTCTGTATAAACATATAATTCCTGGGCAGCCAGCCGTGACAGCGACAATGCCAGGATGAATAATGTACAATATTTTTTCATGATGAAAATCCGGCGATCTATGATCCCAACAGATCTTTCAGCGCTTTCTCCAGGTCTTTACCTTCCAGGTCCATCGCTACTACTTTCCCGGTTTTATCGATCAGGTAAGAAGTCGGTATCTGGTAAATGTTCCAGATCTCGCCTGTCTTTGCATCCCATCCGCCATTATCATTCACCTGCAACCAACTCATTTTATCTTTGGCGACTGCTTTTTTCCAGTCTGCCGATTCTTTATCAAGCGATACGGCGAGGATCTCGAATCCTTTGTCCTTGTATTTGGGATAAAATTTGACGAGTTTCTTATTCGATATACGGCAGGGGCCGCACCAGGACGCCCAGAAATCAACCAATACCACTTTCCCTTTCAACGAAGAAAGTTTTACCATTTCACCACTGATCGACGGCAGCGATATTTCAGGAGCCTGCTGACCATAATGCACCTGCGATCGTGCAGCAACAGATAAAAAAACAACAGGCAGAACTAAAAGAAATTTCTGAAGGTTTATCATACATCTTTTTTATGGACTGATGATTAGCCGGAAGACGAAAGAAGTAAACCGATACTACATTTCTTCCCGTCTCCCGGCCAATTAAAAAATTAAATCGTTACGTGATAGATCCTCGTATTCGCACTGATGCCTTCCCCTTTTTCGCAGGAAGGACTTGCCTTGCCTGTCTGTACACAGGTCATCCCCGAAGCCGCACTGAATTTCTTAAAGCTTTTATTCGTTAAGAAATCTTTATCTACCACAGTAATTGTCTTCGTTCCGTCAAGTACCTGGTCATTCACTTTAAAAAAATGAAAATGACGGCCATCGATCACCACATGTTTATCATTGGCGATGGCGACATGATCGAATACACCCGTCAAAGTGAAAGAAGCTACCGAGAACCCTGCATCTTCCACTGCTTTTTTGATCGCATCGATATCAGCTACAGTGTGCTCTTTAAATACCACGCCAAAGGAGGCCTGTTTTATATCTGAATCAACGAAAGCCACAAAAGGCAATGCTTTCAACGCTTTATAGATCGCATTATTGCACATCGAACAGGTCAGACCACTGGCCTGCAATGTGGCTTTGGTAAACTGGGCGCGCGGAGAAAAAGCGGCCAGTAACAACAGCAGTATAATGACTGTTTTTTTCATACAACCGGTTTAAAATTACAAATCAGGATTTCTTTCCACAAGTACCATTTTTACAGCAATCCATTCCCTTGCAATCGCCTGTGCCCGTGCATTTACCATCTTTTTTTTCGCAGTTGGCAGCATCGCAGCAAGTGATTTTTGCCGTTCCTGCCCTTTCGTATTTGCAACAGGCATGCAGCTTGTCATAAGCTGCATCGGCTGCTTTTACATCGCGGGTATCATAACCCACTGCAGCAATGCTTTGCTGGATCTTCGCTGCATCCGTAGAAGAACTATTGTAACTAACCGTCAGTATTTTTGTATCGATATCCCAGTCGGCTTTGGTAGCTCCTGCTTTTTTCGCAGCTTTTTCGATATTGCTTTTACACATGCCGCAATTACCTGATACAGGAATGGTTTCTGTTTTTGACTGGGCAAAAGAAAATTGAGAGAAAGCCATTAACACGGCGAAGAATGAAAATAATCTAAGCGTTTTCATTAATACTAATTTAAAATGTAAGAATTGTTTGACTAAAGAATTGATAGCTCATGCTATCGTTTCTTTCTCAAATCCTGAAAACGCAATGCTGAAGATAGATATCCTGCCGGGCCAATAAAGGAGGTGGCCGATTCTGCTGATCGCTCCCGGTAAGTGTATTTGTAAAAGGAGATGTAATAAATTCCGAAGGAACAAATACTGCGACTATTGGTGCAGAAAGATCATAGGTCAGGGAAGCAGTTACTTTCTGGTCATCTTTCATCTTGATGACCTTTACTTCGTCGTGGCAGCAACCTTTTCCCTTGTGCAGGTCCATTCCGCATTTGCCGCATTGTTTACTTTCCGTAGCAAACAATTCCGTCGAAGCCAGCCTGTTCATGCAATAATGGAAATTGACAACCACTCCGCTGCTGACAGCGAAATAAGCGATCAATAATATAAAAGCCATTATCTTTTTCATGAACCTTACAAAGGTAGTTTGAAAATGCGACAATCGGAAGCCTTGAAGGCAGGGAAAGTTCTTTGCAATTAATTAACAAAACTCCAGTAGACACCTATCCTTATAACAAGACCAGGATAAGGATACCCCGGCGCCGCCAGGTTATTATTGGTGAATCCAAACCCATTGTGATCACGCGCCGAATTAAGGTTTTCGGCCCTGACATATAATTTAAACGAACGGATGCGGAAGTTGACATACCCCGACAGCTCGGGCAGGTTATCGATCTTTACGCTATCCTGGTAATAAAATTGTCCCAGCACAGGAGAATATCCATCCGCTTTATAAGGAGTATGATAACGTACTTCTGCACCAAAAGCAATATTCAGATTTTTGAAGCCAAGATTACCCTCATAACCGATACGGTTACGGGTGAATACAGTTGGTATATGCACAGGAGCATTACCAATGATCTGCTGCACATATACATCTGCATGCCATCTCCAGCTTTTACCCAATGCAATTGTTTTCTTAACAGATACCTGCAACATATTGAACAAGGTACTTTCCTGCTGTAGCTGGAAATAATCGGTGAGATAAGTATAGTTGGTAACCAAATAATAATCGCCTGCCAGGGTCAGCTTCAACGAAGGCTGAAACAAAGAAGCCGATAAATGCGTGATATTTTCTTTTTTGAAATCGGGCGGCGATTTTAATAGGTTGAACTGGCTACGGGGATCGAAAATAAAAGAAGGCGTTTTATTTACGTTCTCAAAACCTAATTGTATATAACCGGTTTTCTTTCCTACCGAACGCTGCAGGTTGGCCATCGCATAATAATCACCCGCATTCAACCCGGTAAAATATAAAATACCATTTGCTTTCAGGTCCCATTTCTGGTTACGCGTACGGTTGCGGTATTCAGCATGACCGAATACATTATAAAATTTGCGGCTGCCTTTCAGGTTGTCCAGCGAAATATTCTGCAGGGCGGCACCCACTTTAAAAAACTGGTGCAGGTTCTTCGCATCAGGATATTGATAAATAGAAAAATCGTTGGTAATCTCTTTCCATGATTCACTAAGCTGAAACGTATCGATCGGTGTTTGCAGCGTGGTATCGTAATAGGTTTTGTAATAGGATGAATCGCCTACAAAATCGCGGTAATTATATTTGCTGGTACTATACTCGAGCGTATGCTCCAGCCGGAGACGGGGATAGAACAACGGCAATACTGTTGAATCCGTTACCAGCGAATCTTTTTGCCCGAAATCATATTGTTGCCTTAACAGCACCGTGAATTCACTGTAACGGTTACCGGTGCCCACATCTGTACTGAAAAAATTGGTGCCGAAAGCAGGATCGCCACCCAGTTTGGTAGGGATCAGGAACCTGTCTTTATAGGCTTCTTTATCCAGGAAATTGGTCGTATCCTGTATGCCTCCATTCTCACCGGCCTGCAATTTATTCCCGAGTAATACGAAGTAGGCGTTATACCGTTTGTTGATCGTTTCGTACCAGGTAGTGAACAGGTAATTATTGTGATTTGATTTTTGATTCTTGAAAAAACCAGGCGCATTCACCAACCGGTATTGCAATAAAAAATTCCAGTTGGGTTTTATATTCTGCGTATGCATGAGCTCGATGACCTGTTCGGCGCGGCTCGCCAGCATATAATTCAATTCTGAATAAGGCCGCGTGGTATTGAAAAACCTGACCTTTTCCAGTTTCCATTTATATATATCGAATGCATGGAACCCCGGATCCCATCCCGGCTGCATCGATGGAGAAAACAGGATAGACCGCGATGCCATTCCATTATTCCCTAAAAAGATATTGGTTGCTGGTATAGGGAAACGGGTGGTCAGATCATTGATAGAGGAATCGAGCTTATAATTACGCGTGGAATCGAGATAATGAAAACGGATCGTGATGGAATCTTCAAATTTATCCCGCCGTTTTAAGGAATCCTGTCCGCCGCCGCTGCCTGATTGCGAAAAGCTGCTTCCTAATTGTTTCAGCCGCCCGCCGGCTCCACGGATCAACCCGCCCTGTGAAAAAGCATCCAGGGAAAAAAACAACAGGCCGGTCAATAAAAGGTATGTAAATTTCTTTGCCAGTGTAAGAGAATTAAAATTTTCCGGGCGCATCCTGCCCGCATACCGGGCCAGACGTTCGCGGCAAAATTAAGGTACAATACAGATCAAAATTGTTAAATGACCGCCACAAGTTCTTTGAACAATATCGCCAGTTTTGGTTCCGCATCTTTGGCTGCCTGCAATACTTCTTCGTGTGTGATCACATTATCATCATCCCTGATACCAAGATCGGTCACGATACTCACGGCAAACACAGGCAATCCCATATGATTGGCTGCAATACATTCCTGCACGGTGCTCATGCCCACCACATCGCCACCAACCGTATGGATCAGTTTATATTCAGCCCTTGTTTCAAAGGTGGGGCCTGTCACCGCTACATACACGCCTTCTTTAATATCAAATTTGTTCTTCGCTGCAATGTCTTTAGCCTTTTGGATCAGGCTTTTTTTATACGGTTCGCTCATATCGGGAAAACGGGGACCAAGCTCCGCCACATTTTTACCGATAAGCGGGTTGGGAGTAAAGAAGCTGATATGATCCTTGATGATCATGATATCTCCTACCTTGAATGTTTCATTCACGGCTCCTGCGGCATTGGATAAAAGTATAGTCTCCACACCCAGCATTTTCATCACCCGGATCGGGTACACTACATCCTGCGGGGTATATCCTTCATAATAATGAAACCGGCCTCCCATGGCTACTACTGTTTTACCGGCCAGTTTACCAAAGATCAGTTTACCGGAATGGCCTTCTACAGTTGATACCGGGAAATGCGGGATCTCTTCGTAAGGCACTTCCTTTTCAACTTCGATCTGGCTGGCAAAATTGCCCAACCCACTGCCCAGTACAATACCGGCCTGTGGCGTTTTTTTATATTCTTTTTGCAGGAATTTGACTGTTTCCTTCAGATCTTTCAGCAATTTTTTTGACATGGGAAAAGTTAAGGAGCAAATATAGAATTTGGCGATCAATTCGACAGAATATTCAGCCTGCCGATCCCTGGCAGGCGATCCCCCGGCTGCTAACTGCCACCCGAAACACTTATCTTCGCAAAAATTTTTCCAATATGAACCTTCACGAGTATCAAGCCAAAGAATTACTGAAGAAATACAATGTTCCCGTACAGGAGGGATTTGCCTGTAGCTCTGTTCATGATGCAGAAGAAGCCTATCGCCAGATCAAAACCCAATATGGCAGCAACTTCGCTGTAGTAAAAGCCCAGATCCATGCGGGCGGGCGGGGAAAAGGTACGGTTAAGGAAACCGGGATCAACGGAGTGAAAGTAGGCAAGAACCTGGATGATGTGATTGAAATTTCCAAGAAGATACTCGGGGGCACACTGGTCACTGTTCAAACCGGTCCTGCCGGTAAAGTGGTGAACAAAGTATTGGTAGCGCAGGATATGTATTATGATGGTCCTTCTGAAAGAAAAGAATTTTATCTCTCTATATTACTCGATCGCAGCAAAGGACAAAATGTGATCATGTACAGCACCGAAGGTGGTATGAATATCGAAGATGTGGCGCATGATACGCCTGAAAAGATATTCAAGGAATGGGTCCATCCTTCCGGTGGCCTGCAGGGTTTCCAGGCAAGAAAGATCGCCTTCAACCTGGGATTGAGTGGTGAAGCGTTTAAGAATTGCGTAAAATTTGTCATCAACTTATACAATGCGTATGTGGGACTGGATTGTTCCATGCTGGAAATAAATCCATTGTTCAAAGCAGCTGATGATAAGATCGTAGCGGTTGACTGTAAGATGAATCTCGATGATAATGCTTTGATGCGTCATGCGGACCTGGCATCGCTTCGTGATGTTACCGAAGAAGACCCTACTGAAGTGGAAGCCGGGAAATACAACCTGAATTTTGTCAAGCTCGATGGCAATGTGGGTTGTATGGTGAATGGTGCGGGTCTTGCCATGGCAACAATGGATATGATCAAACTCAGCGGTGGCGAACCTGCCAACTTCCTGGATGTAGGTGGTACGGCGAATGCACAAACGGTGGAAGCCGGTTTCAAGATCATCTTAAAGGATCCTGCCGTAAAAGCAATCCTCATCAATATATTCGGTGGTATCGTTCGTTGCGACCGTGTAGCCCAGGGGGTGATCGATGCATATAAGAATCTTGGCAATATTAAAATACCGATCATTGTCCGCCTGCAGGGGACCAATGCAGTAGAAGCCAAGAAGCTGATCGATGAAAGCGGGTTGAAGGTAGAAAGCGCTATCCTGCTGAGTGAAGCAGCGGCGCTGGTGAAGAAAGCAGTGGCTTAATTGAAATGAATATTCTTCTGATCCCGTTAGTGTTTCGCTAACGGGATTTTTTATTTTACCACATAGGATTTCCTATGTGAACCTATGTGTACTATGATCCTATGTGGTAAAAAATTAATCACAAACAACTCTCCCCGATCGTATTCCCTTATCCGTGATTGCCTGCACGATCAGGACCTGCTTCGATACGGCGATCAAAGGCGTGACCTTCCATTGATGGCCCGACATTTTCCATGCGGCAGGGATCATCTTTCCATTCATATCATGTACCATGATCTTCTGTACGGTTTCTCCAGGCGGCAGTGATATAAAAAAATAACTGCTGAACGGTGACGGATAAAAACGGCTCCCTGTTTTTTCAGGAATGGTACTGCTTATGATCTTGCTTGTCAATGCCAGTCTCGTATATACATCCACGCACCTGATCCTGTAATAACTGATCCCTTCCGCCGCTTTGAAATCGGTATAATTAAAATTGACCGCTACCGACCCCCGTAAAGAATCGATGCTATAAAAGTTTTTTCCATCCTCCGATCTTTCTATATAAAACAAATACACCGTGCCCGGCTGATCCATCGACCACCTGATAATATTCCCGCTATGGCTGGGTGTCACCTCCAACGAAGTAAACCGCAATGGCAATACACCCAATGCAGCACAGGTATTACAATTCGTAAACACCTGTGCACTTCCCCAGGCATTGGGCAAGCATCCGAAAGGAACACAGGATACATCGGAATGATGACCTGATGCGAGACAGGCAAAGAGGTTATGTGAACTGGTCAGTGCACCAAAGAACTGCGATAGCTGCGTGACATATACGCATGCAGCGCCACCGGATGTTACCCTGTAAGTATTCGCTACTTTATTGATAAGGGTACTCATGCGCATCGTGCTTTCGGGACCGAGACAGACACTACCAGCAGACGATTGGACATCGGTGATCAAACCCCAGAATTGCGAATCGCCATTATTTACAAACCATGAATTGATATTATTGATCACGAAATACTGGTTCGGCATTTTGAATACCGCACCCTTTGCATTATAAATAATATTGGGTTGTGAGGCGGTGGCCCACCCGTTTTCCAGGGAGAGGTTCCGTTGTGTTTCAAATACGCCATAATTATACACGGAAGAATTACCCATTAAGATCAACCCGGCACCGATACCACTACCGATCACAAACCGGCCACCGGGATTGATGATGATCTGCCCGCTATCCATATAGAATTTATCGACGGTAAGATCGCTGCAGACTACCAGTTTACCGCCTTTCATCGTTAAACTGTTCAGCGTAACTGCAGCGCCGTTATACCATTTGGTAGTCCCGGCGTTCAGTGTTTCGTTATCAGTAACGGTGGGTTCGATACCTGTGCATGCAGCGGCGGTGACAGGCGGGGGACATTGAGCAAAAACTTTGGTTGAGAAAAATAGCAGGCAGCAGAAAATAGTCTTTGAAAGGAGGTTGGATTGTGGCATACGGCTTTTTTTAGCACCCGATAAAAAACCCTGGCAGAAATACTTTCCATGGAAAGATCCATTATCCGAGGATGCTACCCACTTTGCCAAGGCTTCTTATACAGGTGTTACTGGAAAAATTGGACTTTGCTTTCCGAAACTATTTACAAGTTTCAGCAGGCACAAGCGCATTTGCCGGAATAGAATAAAAAAGTGCATTAACCGACGGAAAATATGCAGGAACCGTTTGAGAAATCAGAAGAGCTTCAGGCAGCAGCAATCATCCAACCAGGAATTAAGAATTATAAATTATAAATTCATAATTCTTAATTCCTATTTCCCCAACCATCCTTTAAACTTCTTCACCCGTTCACGGCTGACGATGATCTCTGCATCGGCTTCAGGATCGAAATATAGTTTGAGGCGATTACCAAACCAGGCATGTATTTGTTTTACCGTAGCCAATGAAATGATATAAGAACGATTGATGCGGAAAAAAGAACCGGGGTTCAGCATCGCCTCCAGTTGTTCGATCCGGTATTCAGTAATGTATTTCTGGTTATCGAATGTTTTGAAAAAGATAAACCGGCCCTCTGAAAAAAAATAAGCGATCTCCTTGATATGGATCGAATGAAGACGTTGCCCTTGTTTGACCAAAAACCGTTCGCGGTAAGTACTACCCTGCCCTGCTTTCACCGATGGACGTACCGTATGCGTTTCAAAAAGGTCGCCGCTACCGGGCAGGCGGCTCACCAGTTGGCGAAATGTATTAAAACGGAAAGCTTCAAAATTATAGGCTTCCGAATCGGTAGAGAAAGTCACCACCGCTTTGGCTTCTTTGTGATCGATGATCTGCAGGTCGGATACAACACCTGCATTTACCAGTATAAGATCGGGAATAGCATTTTGCTTAAGCCAGTCTGCTACCGACAACATATCCTGTGTAACGCCTACGATCCGGATCGAGCTATCTATCCGGTCGAGAATATTCCGGATCTCATCAACAATATTCTCTGCTTGTTCAACAACCAGCAATGTCATACAATGGTGCTTTTATTCCTTTGATTTGTTAGCCTGCCATCGGTTGTTATTGAAATTTGATATCGACAACAATCAATAGCATGAATGATACAGGATCGGTTGGTGTAGTGGTGGTACGTTTATTTAATTGGTAAAAATCAGATTAATAATGCTTATATAATTATAATTCGACATCAACCAACAGAAGTAATGAATGAATTGGATGGCTATCATAAGTATAACTACGATTTATTATTAATCAATATATTTTTTATACGTGGCCCTGTACCCGCGTAACCAGGCAACCGGTGTCAGTATGGCAAAAAGGATACGTTGTATAAAAAAAGGCGGTTTTGCCAACCGGAATACATGAGAAAAATGATTTGCCATGATGATCGTTTGCAAAAACCTGGGCATTCCTTTCTCATTTACTTTTCCGTCATTGGCCAGTCCCATTCCTGTTTCAAATAACTGATCGGCATCCAGTGCGGGCAATACTTTCCAGTTGACAATGGTAATATCATCCGAGCTGTTCCACATAGCATGCGCAGTGTGTGCAGGAATTTCCAGCCGGTCACCCGGTCTTAAAAATTTGATCACCCCGTTCATTTTAATCGTCAATTCACCGGCCATAACAATAAAATGTTCTGTCTGTGATGGATGATAATGCATCGGCGGCTCCACCGAATGCGGCTGCCAGGACGCTTCCATTTCCAATAGCGAGCCCCTTGTTTCTTTTGGAGTAAGAATGAATTTGATGTTTTGTCCCGTCTTCGGATTCATGATCATCTTATTGCGGTAAGCCATATCGTTTATTTATTGTTATAAAAAGAGAGAGAGTTCTGGAAAGAACTCTCGTATACACCCAACTAACTGCTATGAGAAAAAACTTAAAGTACCGAATGGATATTCTGACGGTTAAAAACCACGGCCGCCAGGATAAATAAAATGTGTTTCATATCAATGATTTTTTTGTTACTGTTATTGCAGAACAAACTTACAGCCCCCTGGCAGGCAGGCCAACCGGAGAGTGTGTGAATTGTAGAAAGCAGGAGATGAACCGTAGAAAGTAAAAAGTCAAAAATCAAAAAGGCTTACTGCAGCAGTAAGCCTTTTTGATTTTTGACTTTTTACTTTTGAATTATTTTACTTCTTTTTATACGCATCAATCGTCTCTATCGTACCATCAGGTCTGTAATGCAGTTCGGTTACTTTTACATTACGCAAATGCGTTTTACCTGACAATTGCACATCATGATAGAATAAATACCACTTACCATTAAGTTCGATAATAGAATGGTGATTGGTCCAGCCCTGGACGGGATTCAGTACCACTCCTTTATAGGTAAAAGGTCCCCATGGATTATCCCCTATCGCATAGCAGATAAAATGTGTATCGCCGGTAGAATAGGAGAAATAATATTTGCCATTGTATTTATGCATCCAGGACGCTTCGAAGAATCGACGGTTATTATCTTTTACCGTTAATGGCTTGCCATTCTCATCCAGCAATTGCACATCTTTTACTTTGCCATCGAAACTCTTCATGTCTTTACCCAGTTTTACTACTTTGGCACTTAATGCAGGCATACTATCTGCCGGGTATGTATCTCCTTTCGCATCATACGTGCCGGTTTTCCATCTCTGCAATTGCCCGCCCCAGATGCCACCGAAATACATATAATAAGAGCCGTCATCATCTTTGAAAACAGCCGGGTCTATACTATAACTGCCGGCGATGGGTTTGGCTTCTGCCTTAAAAGGACCTGTTGGCGATGTGCTGGTGGCCACACCCATACGGAATACATCCGATTTATCTTTCACAGGAAAATATAAATAGTAGGTTCCGTTATTAAACGCAGCATCAGGCGCCCACATCTGCCGGCCCGCCCATGGCACATCTTTGATATCGATTGCTACACCGTTATCGGTTACTTTTCCTCCTATATTATCCATTGAAAGAACATGATAATCTCTCATGGCGAAATGACTACCGAGATCATCTTCCGGAACACCCGCTTCATAATCATGCGAAGGATAGACGTATATCTTTCCATTAAAAACATGCGCTGATGGATCGGCTGTATAGATGCCTGATATCAATGGTTCTGAAATCGGTTGCATTGAATCCCAAAAAGAAGTCTTTGCAGAATTTACTGTAGAAGAATCGGCGGTGACCTTACTTTCCGATTCATTGTTACAGGAAAAGAGTGCAACCGTTATGGCAGCAATGCCGGTCATGCGTAGCAATGAATGTTTGATCATTTTTGTAGTATTTAAAAATGTGACACAATGTAAGGAAGTTTTGCTGGTTTGAGAGTATCCGTTCAAAGGCTTACTGGCATTGAAAATGAGAAGGAATACGGACAAAATAATCCTTCACTGCTTCCGCGTATTTTTGCAGCATGTTTATCATTCGTCCCATTCAACCAGCAGATAATGCAGCGCTCGCGCTTATCATACGGAATGCACTGGCAGAGTTCGGCGCCAATAAACCGGGCACTGTTTATTTTGATCCAACCACTGATCAGTTGTTTGAGCTTTTTCAAAAAGAAAGAGCAGCTTACTTTGTTGCATTGCTGAATGATCAGTTGGTGGGTGGGGGCGGAATTTATCCTACTGATGGTTTGCCTGCCGATACCTGCGAACTGGTTAAAATGTATCTGCATCCCGATGCACGGGGATTGAACCTGGGCAAAGCACTGATTGAAACAAGTATTGCTTTTGCCAAAGAAGCCGGTTATCGACAGGTATATCTTGAAACCATGCCCGAGTTAAAACAGGCGCTGCATGTATATGCACGGTTTGGTTTCCAGTATCTCGATGAACCGATGGGCAATAGCGGGCATACCGGATGTTCGCTATGGATGTTAAAAGAAATAAAGTAGACAGGTTATTTCACGCAGGTCCCATCGGGGTCTGCAAAGCGACCCCGATGAATCAAACTCCACCGTATTAAACAAGTAAATCTTCCCTGTGATGTTCCATCAAAGTTTGACGCAATCAATCAAATCAATTCCACTTCATACACCGGGCTGAACAGGTAAACCTTTCCTGTTTTTACTTCCTGGCACCTGAAACGTTTTCTCAGCTTCTCACCTTTTTTAAATACCCGGCCATCGCTGATACGGAAAACAGCATGAAGCGGGAGCTCTTCGATCAATCTTCCCGGTTGATCTTTTGAATCATAGCGGCGCAGCACCCGCAGCAGATCATCTTCTGCACAGGAACTGGCAGCAGGATTTTTCAACGAAAGCAATAATTCCTTTTCTATATCGGCAGGGAATACTTTGTGCTGAAGGAATTGCGCCAGCAAACGGCCATAGATCATTTTCCATTCGCGGCCATGTGCAGCAACACGGTTACCAAATTCTTCAAACGTGAGCAGGTGCGCAAGTTCATGGAGCAGCGTAATGAGAAAGGACCATTTATTCAAACCACCATTCACACTGATACGGTGATGATCGGCACCGGTGCGATGACGGTAGTCGCCCAGAATACTTTTCCGCTCACGCGCAATGGTAAGATGCACTTTATATAAACGTAAATATTCCAGTACCGGTGCATAGGTGCCGGGTGGCAGATAACCATTCAATTGTCCGATGGGAACTTCCTTTTTAGGCATTCTTTTTCCTCTTCAGCAGCTTTAGCAATACAGACACTTCAATCACGGTATAAAACATATACAATATCATCGCAGCGATCAGTGCGGGTTTGTTTACATTTTTTTTCGTGATGATAATGTAAATAAATGCTGTGAGTGCGATCACAAAGAATTTTAAAATAAAACTGCCATACATGGCTTTTAAAAACGAATTGGGATTGGTGGAACCGAGGCTGCGGAGAAACAAATAAGATGATAGCAGTGTTACGACAAACAACAGCAGGTTGGCTACGATCAATACTTCCTGGTCGATATTATATTTCAGGAGCAATCCTCTTCCTGCAATAAAAAGGCAGGTGGTAAAAATGAATACTAATATCAATGGGCGGAGAGCAGCAGCAAGGGGCTTAGTTTCTTTCATCATTCTTTTTATTACTTGTGTCCCGTATCAGTTTGTAAAAAATTCCGGTTAATACGAGCAAAGGTAATACACAGGAGAATAATGGCATGGTATGCAGCCACCTGTCGGCTTTGATGCCTGAAAAAACAGCTATGCCGAGAGCAGCAAGGATCTGTGTGCCCAACCCGGCATAGCGGAGAAAGAATTTTTTGTTACTGGACGGCGAGTTGTTTTTGTTCATTCCCGTTGCTCATTTCAACTACATTAGTGCCCATATGACATTCGCCATTGAATACGGCGCTGGGTTCTACCTGTAGTTTGCCGGCATATACATTACCGGTAACCGTAG
>CAMLGR010000055.1 GCA_946479615.1 uncultured Bacteroidota bacterium
GATACGGTACACAAAAGAAAAAGAATGTAACCGGCGCCGTATCTTCTTTTGATGCAAGGAAACTGGAGGAACGTCCTTTGCAAAGAGTTGACCAGGCACTCGTAGGGCAACTCGCCGGTGTTACCGTAAAACAAACCAATGCTATTCCTGGTAAAGCGTTTAGCGTACAGGTGCGTGGTTCCGGTTCTATCAGCGGCGGTAATGAGCCGCTGTATGTTATTGATGGATTTCCTTTGTCGGTAAACTCCAGCAATACCACCAATGGTAGTTTCAGTACCGGCAATCCTTTGGATAATATCAATCCAAACGATATTGAAAGTATCGATGTATTGAAAGATGCTGCTGCAGCGGCTATCTATGGATCAAGAGCTTCTAATGGAGTAGTATTGATCACCACCAAACGCGGAAGAACCGGCAGGGTGAAAATCGAGGTCAATGCCTATACCGGTTACAACCAGGCCAGCAAACAATTAAAGATGCTGAATGGTGAAGAATGGATTGACCGTGCTACAGAGATCATCAATGCTACGTATGTAAATGATTATAAATCGGTCGGGGCTACAGCCAATGATGATGCTGCTACACGTCGTACGAGGATTGGTATCGGGCCTACAGCTATCAATACAAAGTATATGCTCGATCCAAGATGGGCAATACCAGGGCATCCGGGTCTTGCTTACCACGACTGGCAGGATGAAATTGAAAGAAAAGGATTGATGCAGAACTACCAGGTTGCGGCCAGTGGCGGTACAGATGTAGTGAAGTATTTTATTTCAGGAAATTATTCCAACCATGATGCTTTCATCAGGTTTGTGAATTATAAATCCTATTCGTTACGTGCGAATGTAGAAGTGAATGCTTCCAATAAATTAAAATTCGGGGTCAATATCGCTCCTACCTATTCTGTAACACAAGATCCGGGTGTGGAAGGAAAGGATAATATCTTTCACCAGGCGCTTAGCATGACACCCTTGCAGGAAGATACAGTAGGACTTTATCCTAACATTGGTAAAAATGCTCCTTATACATGGAGCAATACCACCAACGGATCATTGGGCAAACTAACTTACAATATCGGTACCACTAAAAGATACCGTACCATAGGAAGCCTGTTTGGCGATTACCAGATCATCAAAGGTTTGAATTTCAGAACTTCGGTTAACCTTGATAATACGGACAATGTTACCACCGGTTATTTTCCCTATATAGCTGCCGGACAAACACTGGCTTCACGGACATTCACCGGAACGAATAACCTCACAGCAAATACGTCCGGATCCTATACAAGCTACCGCCGGCAGACTTTTGTAAATGAGAACACGCTTACTTACAATACCACGATCAGGAATGTGCATACGCTGAATGTACTCGCCGGTTTTTCCTATAATCTCGATCGTTTTGACAGAACACAGCTGAACTCAAGCGGTGGTTATACGAGTGCTGTGATACAAACATTGAATGCAGCGGCGGCTGTTACGGGTAATACGACTTCGAATAAAAGTGTATTGATCTCCTATTTCAGCCGTTTGCAATATGGGTTCCTCGATAAATATTTTTTAACGGCCAGCTTGCGGAGAGATGGTTCTTCCCGCTTTGGCATCAATAATCAATACGGTACATTCCCTTCGGCTTCATTAAAATGGGTCGTATCTGATGAATCATTTATGCAATCTATACCGGTGATCAGCGATCTCAAACTGAGAGGATCATGGGGTGTGAATGGTAATAATAATTTACCGAATGATTATGCCAGCCTTGCTACCATCGGTTCTTTTGGATATGTATTTGGCACTACCCAGGCCGCTGTGATCGGGCAGGGACCGAATGTACTCGCGAATCCTGACCTGCAATGGGAAAAATCAGAAACCTATGATGTAGGTCTTGATTTCGGGTTGTTTAAAAACCGGCTGACAGGATCATTCGATTTCTATACGAAGAAAAATACAGAATTGTTATTGAATGTACAGGTTCCGGAAGTAACTGGCTTCCAGACATACCTCACCAATATTGGTTCTGTAAGAAACGTAGGACAGGAACTGGAACTGACATCACGCAATATGGTTGGGGAATTTCAATGGAACACTACCGTGACACTTACACACAATACGAATAAAGTACTGGCATTGGGAAGGGGTCAGACGCAGATCATCATACCAAACGGCCTGGATGTATCTGACCAGATACTGAGAGTAGGTGCGCCATTGAATAGTATTTATATTCTAAAAATAGTTGGCTTCCTGACACAGAAGGATATTACGGATAATGTGGCGCGCTATGGAAATGAAGCGCCGGGCGATCCCAAGTTTGAAGATTTTAACAAAGACGGGATTATTTCCGAAGCGGACAAACAGATCATGGGTCATCCCAATCCTGATTATACCTATGGTATCACCAATACATTCCGCTACAAAGGATTTGATCTGAGTGTGCTGGTGCAGGGACAATCAGGCGGTTCTATCTATTCCATGCTGGGAAGAGCTATTTCACGCGCGGGACAAGGCTTTACGGATAATACACCTGCTACATTCGCTGATCGCTGGAAATCGGAAAGCGATCCGGGCGATGGCCGTTTTGGAAAAGCCTATGCAACGTTCAACTCACCTATCACAGCTGCGAGTGATTGGTTATACTCTTCCAATTACATTCGGGTAAGAAATATCACCGTAGGATACGATTTGAAAAGCGTGATCAAAACGCGTTCTGTACAAAGCGCCCGTTTATACCTGACACTGGAAAACTTCTTTGGGCATGATCAGTATATCAACGGCCTGAACCCTGAATCGGCTAACACAGCAATAAGTTCAGCTACGGCTTATCCCGAAGCGGGCGACTACGGGGGACTGCCACTGCCCAAATCATTAATTGTCGGGTTAAACATTACCTTTTAATTACCCTAATCTTTCTATAATGAAAAAGATATATTTAATAATAATAATAGCAGCACTGGCAGCGGGCTCCTGTAAAAAAGATTTGAACCAGGTGCCGCTATCCACGGCTACTACCGCTACTTTCTATAAACAGCCCAGTGATTTTGTGCAGGGCACGAATACTATTTATAACCAGCTGAGAGGATATCCCGACAGGTTGAACTCGCTATCCGAGATCCGGTCAGATAATTTATACGGAGTAACGATCGCCGGCCGCGAATGGGATCCTATCAACAACTTCGCACAGGGCATTGCGCCTAATGTATACGTGGAAGAAGCATGGAACAATGATTTCAATGGGATCTTTCGCGCCAATACGGTGCTTGATCAGATCGCCAAAAATGGAACTTATGTCGGATCATCTGCGCTTGCAACGAGGTTAACTGCAGAAGCAAGATTTCTCCGGGCTTTTTTCTATTTCGATCTTGTAAAGTACTATGGAAAAATTCCTATCATCGATCATCCGGTGGAAGTAAGCGAAGCGATCACTATCTCCCGGAGTGCTGTAACCGATGTATATGCATTTATCATTGCGGACCTGCAATTCGCTATTGCTAATTTGCCCGCCAACTATGCTGGTGTATTCCCTGGCTACAGCGCCGTGGATGTAGGCAGGGCCACCAAATATGCAGCAGAAGCTATTCTTGCCAAGGTGTACATGACACGTTCGGGTCCTACCTATGGCATTGAAGGCCCGGGACTGGGATTAAATGAATGGGGACAGGCATTGCCGTTATTACAGGATATCATTACCAATGGTGGGTTCGTATTCAATCCTAACTATGCAAATATTTTTTCTTATACCAATCAAAGTCCGGGTATTACAACCGGCAACCGCGAAGCCGTGTTTGATGTGATGTATATGTCAGGTCAAAACCCGGTACTGGGTGCAACTTATGTGTGGGGACTTGTGCCGCAGAATTACCTGACTTCTATCAGCGCCAATTTCAATGCAGCGGGAAGCCTGGAGATCATACCGGTTTCTCCCAGTTTCATGGACGCATATGATCCTGCTGATGTTCGCAAAGCCGCTACGGTATTTACAGCCGGCTATGTATTTAATGGTAATACGGAGAACAGACCTTTCTTTAAAAAATGGCTGGATATTACCAAAGGACCATCTACCAATAACCGGTTTGATTGGGCAGAAAATTTTATTGCAGTGCGTTATACGGATATATTAATGCTGAAAGCAGAATGCATCCTGCATGGCGCTCCCGGTACACAGGCCGATGTGGATGCAATTGTGAATCAGGTAAGAACAAGAGCCGGACTGGACCCTTTAAGCAATGTAACCTTATCACAATTATTTGCGGAGCGCAGACTTGAATTCGCGAATGAAGGCCAACGTTGGTTTGACCTGCAACGAAGCGGCGACCTGCTTACGATTATGAATGCATGGAAAGCAAGCGACGATAGTCAGAATAAAGTAAATCCTATTGTAGCTAATTATATCATTTACCCGGTGCCTCAAACGCAACTGGATGCCGTTCCTGGTTTGTATAAGCAAAACCTGGGCTACTGATCTCTCATAGACAAGCACAAGCAGCAATCAATGGCGGTCATTCCTGATCGCCATTTCTTTTATTGCGGGGTCTTTGCGAAGAGTACCCGCAGTAAATAATGTGTGTATTTCTATGTGAAACCCCTATGCGGTGAGATTACGCCAGCCAGCTTTTTACCACATAGGCACATAGAGACATAGGTTTCACATAGAGAATTATTCAACTGCAACAGGTCTATAGGGATCAGGTGGACATGGAACTATAATTCCCTGATTTCACCTCTATTAACAGGATGGGACAGGATGATTCCAAAAGAGAACCAAAATAAATTAGCGTTCCAAATATTTAACCTCAATTGCTGCTGTATGATTAAAAAACCCGCTATACATAGGTGGCTATGTATTACATTTCTTCTTTTAGCTGCACTGACATCTTTTTCACAAAACAATTTTAAAGTAACCGGACAGGTAACCGATGCAGATGGTAAACCATTGCAGGGTGTGACTGTAAGTGTTAAAGGAGGAACGACCGGTACCGCTACCAAAGCCGATGGTAGCTTCGAGATCAATGCTCCTTCCGAAAATGCTACGCTCGTTTTTTCTTCTGTCGGTTTGATCGAACAGGAGGTCAGGCTTAACAAAAAAAGCGTGATCGCTATATCGATGGCCAATGCCTCTACTACAATGGAAGATGTAGTAGTAGTTGGGTATGGTACACAGAAAAAAAGTGATCTTACCGGTTCGTTGAGCCGTGTATCCGCAGAAACGATCCGTGAACGTCCTGCACAAAATGCGTTGCAGGCGATCCAGGGTAAAGCATCCGGTGTACAGGTCTCTTCCAATTTCAAACCGGGCGAACTTCCTGTAGTACGTGTTCGTGGTTATCGTTCGCTCAGCGGATCAAATGATCCTTTATATGTAGTGGATGGAATTCCGCTGGTTAATTCACTCGGTGTTAATTCATTCACGATGGGCGATCTTAACCCGAATGATATTGCCTCGATAGAAATCCTTAAAGACGCTTCCGCCACGGCTATCTATGGTTCACGTGGTTCCAATGGAGTAATCCTGATCACTACTAACAAAGGGAAAAAGGGAAGAGTAGCCCTTAATTTTACGTCCACTGTATCGGTCGATTCCTATAAATCATTGACCGATTGGATGGACGGAGGCCAGTATGTAGATAGCTGGCGCGAAAGTTTGATCAATGGGCGTTTATACCACCCGGGCATTGCCAACAACTCCAATATGAATGTACCTGCCGTACGCTGGTATCCCAATCCTAAAGATGATTCTACTATGGTGGGCTTTGCAGATCCTACAGCTATTGCATCTGTCATGATGGGATATCAAAGAAATCCTGATGGTTCCCTGGTAATGCGTCCCACAACGGCGGAAGAGCAGGCCATGGGATGGCCGGCCATGGTACCTGTATACAATTCGGAAAATATCCGCAGTTACGACTGGCTGAATGATGCTACCCGCAGCGGTGTTACACAAAACCACCAGATATCAGTGACTGCCGGAAGTGATATTGCCCATTTATCCCTATCATTGGGTTATTATAACCAACTGGCTGTTCAGCGTGACCAGAACTACAGGCGTTATACCGCTAATATCAGCGGGGATATTTCTCCTACCAAATGGTTTACATTGGGAACGTCCATCATTGGTTCATTCTCTCACCAGAATTTCGGTATGCAGGGACCGAATACTTCCAATACCGGTTCCAAGGATCTTTATTCAAGAGCCAGTGATCAATTTCCCTATGCATTGCCCACGGATGCCAACGGCGTTGCGATCAGGAATCCCGGTGGTAACCTGAGTTTGTGGAATCCGCTGATAGATATTACCCAGTCTCTGAATGACAGGAGAACAACGGCTGTACTCGCCAATATTTTTGCTGAATTGAAATTTACGCCCTGGTTAAAATACCGGGTGAACTTCGGCGCACAATATCGCCAGTACAGGGCAGGTGCCTGGACAGGGCCTGATGCCACGAGCCATCTTACCAACAAACCGAACACCGCTGCTTATGGTACAGAAGAGAATACATCATGGGTAGTGGAAAATATTCTGTATGCAGATAAAACATTTGCAAACATTCATAAAATAGGCGTCACTGTTCTCCAGTCATCACAAAGATCACGCAGGGAAAATACTTCAACGAGTGTATCGGGTAATATCAACCCATTAAGCTTGTGGTATGATCTCGGATCCAATACCGTCGGTAATCCTGGTGGATATGGTACCGGATTTACAGAAAACACATTAAGCTCTTTCATGGGCCGTGTGAATTATACATTGATGAATAAATACCTGCTGACCGCTTCTTACCGGATGGATGGAGCTTCTGTACTGGCGCCTGGTCACAAATGGGATTATTTCCCTTCTGCTTCCCTTGCCTGGAAAATGCAGGAAGAAAAATTCATGCAGGGCGTGACCTGGTTGGATGAACTGAAACCAAGGGTCAGCTATGGTGTAACAGGCAACTCATCGGTAAGTCCTTATACAACATCAGGTCCGTTGAGCAGGAACCCCTATGTATTTGCCGGTGCAGCAGCGATCGGTTATTTGCCACAGCTGGTACAGAACCCATTATTGAAATGGGAACGTACGGCACAGGTAAACCTGGGTCTTGATTTCGCTATCTTGAAAAGCCGTGTGTCGGGTTCTATCGAAGTATACCGTCAGAATACCTCTGATCTGCTGATGACAAAAACACTGCCTGCGGTATCAGGATATGTTCAAAAAATCGAGAACATCGGTAAAACAAGAAATACAGGTATTGAAATCATGCTTTCCACTATTAATATCCAGAAAGGAAATTTTACCTGGAGTTCGGATATCAACTGGTCAAGAAACAGCGAAGAGATTGTTGAGCTGATCAATGGAAAACAGGATATGATCGCCAACGGGTTATTTATTGGTCAGCCATCGCAGGTATATTATCAATATGCCAATGCGGGTATATGGGGTAATTCAGCAAAAGATCTCGAAGAGATGGCTAAATTCAATGCCAATTGTTCGAAATTCTTTCCCGGAACGATCAAGGTAGTAGATCAGAATGGTTATTATAAGATTAATGCTTCTGACTATGTGGTATTAGGTTCACCACGGCCAAAATGGAGCGGTGGTATTACCAATACTTTCCGTTACAAAAACTGGTCTTTCAGTTCCTTTATCTATTTCCGCTGGGGACAAACCTATTTCGGAGGTTATCCTAACTATGGTGGTGTAAACCCGAATGGCCGTGTGGAGGATGATGTATGGTCATGGACAAATACGGATGGTCGTTGGCCGATGCGCAACTTTGGCGCTGTAGATAATTTTACTTCTGCCATGCAGTATAATAATGGTTCATTTGCTGCGATAAGGAATATGTCGCTTTCCTATTCATTGCCAAAGAAATTACTGCAAAAAGCAACGATCAATGACCTTGTTGTTAATTTCCAGGTGATCAACCCGTTTATTTTTGGACCAGGTGTAGTGAAATTAGGGATCAATCCTGATGATGATACCAACTGGAGCGTAGCCTCGAGCAACACCAATCCATTGGGGGGAACTAATAATAACACGATACTGCCACAAAGTTTTGTTTTTTCAATAAGAGCAGGATTTTAATAGAAAATCATTTAAAAATATTTTTATGAAAGGTGTAAAGAAATATATACTGATCCCGGTCCTGGTGTTATTGCTATCCGGGTCTTTTGTTTCGTGTCATAAATTCCTCGAGGAAAAACAGGTGTCGAGTTTAACCCAGGACTATTACAACAATGAAAGCGGTTTGAATTCACTCATCAACGGCTTGTATGTATATGCCCGTGTAAAACATGAGTGGGATGGGAACGGTACGAAACTGATCGAGCCGGAAACTGATGGTTATATGCACGTTGATAATGTATTTGCCCGTATGGGAAGTGCTGCGTATGGATCGGATGTAAGTACGATCGCTGCGCAGAACGTGAGTAACTACCTGGGTGGCGCTAATTCTAACTATGCCCCGATGGGTGCTTACCCGCACATCAACAACTGTAATATTGCGCTGGATGTTATCGATAATATCAAACCCGGTCGTTTTGGGACAGATGAAACATACCGGAAAGCAAGAAGATCGGAAATACTGATGCTCCGTGCATGGGCTTATTTTCTTATTTCCAATCAATTGGGTGATGTTCCTCTTTTATTGGCTCCGAAGCGCGAGGACAATGGTATCTATTATTATCCCAAAGCAAAGCTGGCAGATGTTTATAAACAGATCATTTCCGATATGCGTTATGCATACGATAACCTGCCGGCAACAACAACAGACCGCGGTCGTTTGACCAAAGCAGCAGCGGGTCATTTCCTGGCTAAACTTTATCTGACACGTGCACAGGGTGCAGCATTTGAGAGCAGTGCTGAACCATCATTGAAAATGTTGTTCAAAGGGAATGTAGCGACAGATCTTGATTCAGTGATCCTGATCGCATCGGATGTGATCAGCTCAAAAGGTGGTGCCGCCGGTCTTGCACCTGATTACTGGACATTGTTCAATCCTGCTGTATCAGAAACTTCACCATCGGCTGAAGTGTTATGGTCTGCACAATTTGATGTCAACCTTACACTGGATGGACGTTTTGGTGGTAACCGTTCCTGTAATTATCATACAGGTGATTATACCGCATCAAGTGCTGTAACGCGCGCCCAGGCGTATGGTCGTCCGTTTGCTACCTACAAGCCTACGGACTGGGCGTATGATGATTTCCGTGATAAAGTCAACGATTCACGTTATTATAAAACGTTTCAATATGAATATATAGCTAATGGCGCCACTACTTCCTATACATGGGATGCAGCGGCCGCCGCCTGGTGGAATGCTAACAAACCTGCAGGTGAACCTGCTGTTACATCGGGAAGCAAACGTATTTTGAATGGCAAACGTGCGATCATCTATCTCGAAAATCAAAAAGATGAAGCGCTGGATTCAGCACAAGCCATGAGCCAGCCATACCAGTTCTTTGTTCGTTGGGTGAAATCAGCAGCTACCGGTAAATTGTATTACAGGTTATATCTTGATGGTACTTCGATGGGATTGTCTACTACAAGAAGGAACATCTATCTTTCTTCCAGGAAGTATGTGGATCCGTTACGGGGTGGAAGCGCAGACGAAGCCAACTTCAACAGTGAAGCAGGCACACGCGATGCTATCCTGATGCGTTTGGCTGAAACTTACCTGATAAGAGCCGAAGCATACGGACGTAAAGGACAATATGCATTAGCAGTAAACGATATCAATGTACTCCGCCAGCGCGCTGCTTACAAAGCCGGTGAAGCTCGTCCCAAACCATTGATCGAATGGGAACCCAAAGCATCTACACTGGCGCCGGATGAATTGGCAGCGCCCTATAATGCAAATGGTTCTGCGTATAGTAAAATACAGGTGACTGAAGACTATTTCACGCCGGGAACTCCTCAATCGATCGCAGAAGGATATATTCCTACTGCTACCAGCAAGGATCAGCAGTTTATCCAGTTTATTTATAATGAAAAAGCGCGTGAGTTCTTATCAGAAGGTCTTGCCTGGGAAGATCAGCACAATGCCGGTATCTTGTATGACCGCGTGGAATACCTGAACCAGATGGCTTCTGACAAAGCAGGTCTATGGCCTGTAGCAGCCAATCCTGAAAGCGGCAACGGACAGGATGGAAATGGTAAAGGTCAAATGAAAAGAGCGTATACATTCCGCCCATGGCCGAATATCTTCCTGGTACAGCTGACAGATCAGAATGGAGCAAGACTTACTGCAGCAGAAATGGCAGCGTATCAAAATCCCGGATATTAATAGCAATAAAAATTTTCATAAACACAAGCAAAGCAGTTAGAAAGAAAATGGCGGCCGTTTCTACGATCGCCATTATTTTTAAGAAATAGTAATCATACGAAAAGAATAATTTACAGAGATTCTTATTATGAATATCGCGTATGTATTAGTAAATATAGTTAGCTGCCTTACAGGATTATTTATATGATTTAATAGTTCGTCAATATTTAAATCTTCAACTTTCTCACACAAGCAGAGCAATTCGCAGAGACAATGGCGGTCATTTCTTTGACCGTCATTTTTATTATATAACTACGCAATCGTTACCGTAATTTCTTTCTTATTACTATAGATTTTCAGGATGCTTCAGGATGGTTGCTCTTGTATAATCGTATACATTTATTCAGTTGAGGACAGGTACGTGCCTGTGCCTTGCGATTGCTAAAAAGATTGCTGAAACCCAAACCAAATTGCTGTATGAGAAGATGGCTTTCTTCCTCATTCACTCTCTCTTTGCCGTTACGTTTCAACAGATTTTACTTAAAATCCTGCTGTCAGTTCAACATTTTGACAACGGTTCTTCTTTACGTGGTCGTACAGGCGGTTCTCATTATTCAAGAGCGCTCATTTTAAATTCGCTTGTTATACCATGAACAATTACGCCAAACGAATTGCCATCGTATTTACCATCCCGGTATTACTGTTTTCCTGTAAGAAAAAATTCGATGATTATTATGAAAGACCGGTGACACTTGCTCAGCCGATCTACCAGCAACTCGATGCAACAGGAAAATTCAAAACCTTTCTTGCCCTGGTAGATAAAGCCGGTTATAAACAAACATTAAGTGCAGCCGGTTATTGGACATTGTTTGCACCTACCGATTCTGCTTTTGATAAGGATACCGAATTCAAAGCATGGCTGCAGGCAAAAGGTATTGCCAATGTTGCTGCCACTGATTCTGCAACAGCACAAAGTATCGTTCAGTATTTATTAGTATATAATGCATTTGAACAGGATCGCCTGGATGATTACCAATCCGTTCTGGGCTGGGTAACCGATGAAGCCTTTAAAAGGCGCACCGCTTATTATACCGGCTTTTACAAGGATACGGCTGCTAATGGACAAATACTGACTGCTGTAGCATCCAACCGGAATAATACAGGAGCTACGAACAGCTATTATTTTGCAGCTGATAATAATAATAAATACATCACTTATTTCACCAATGAATATTTGGCGGCAAAGGGATTGAGCGCATCTGATTATTCTTATTTCTATCCCGGCACGACGTTCGGTGGTTTTAATGTGGGAAATGCAAAAGTCACGGAAAAAAATATCGCTGCTGAAAATGGAGTGATACATATCATCGATCACGTGATAGTGCCACAGATGAATCTCGATCAATACCTGCGCACCAAATCTCAATTCAGCGAATACCGGGACCTGCTCAATAAATACATGGTTCAGTTTATCCCGAATACCGATGCAACACACCGTTACCAGGTGCTTACGGGCAATACCGATAATGTTTATGTAAAAGTGTATTCCAACCTCCTGGCTTTTTCTCCCAACAATGAAAATTTCTTTAAGCTGCAGGATAATGATGGTCAGCAAAATGGCTGGACGATCATCGCTCCACGCAACGATTCGTTGCTGCGTTATATGGACACCCTGCTGCGCGAGGGATATGGTACAGTGAATGCGCTACCACTGAATGTCATCGCTGATTTACTCAATGCACATATGTGGCAGGGAAGCGTATGGCCCGGTAAATTTGCCGGCAGTTTCAATTACCTCGGCGAACCTTCTTATTCCAATTCACAAACCGATATCATCGATAAGAAAATATTGAGTAACGGCATCTTTTATGGTTCCAATAAAGTGAATGTGCCGAATGTATTTTCCACGATTTATGGAAAGGCCTACCTGAACCCTAAATTCAGTATGATGACGCGCCTGCTGGATGTGGAACTGAAAAATATCATTACCACGCGCAGTTCCAAATTCACGATGTTCATGATGCCCGATGCTGTTTTGAATGCGCAAGGATATAGTTATAACGGAGGTGCCAATTCATGGACATTGGGAACAACCACTAATGATTCAAACCGCCTGAACCTGCTCCGTATTCTGAATACTACGGTAGTTGAAACACCTAATGGTGAACTGGATGGTCTCGGTACTCCTGGATTTAGTGGTATCATCGGTACGTATGGCGGAGAATATATCAAGTTTGATGGCAACCAGATCATCACTGCAGGTACAAGAGACAGAGGACTTACAGTTACGATCGATAGTATAAAGACGACAAGAAACGGGCGTGTGGTATATCTCAATAACCTTTTATACTTCAGTTATGTGGCTATCGGCAAACATCTCGAAGCATTGGGATCGGCAAGTACCTCGGAATATAACCTGTTTTGGAACTACCTGAAAAATTCCACAATGTATGATCCTGTCGGGTTTGGTTTGGTGGGAACATCTGCGGGTGCATTCTATACAGTGCTGGTACCAAAGAATGATGCGATACGGCAGGCCATTACGGATGGACTATTACCAGGCACGGCCGCCACTCCGAATTTTACGCCAACAACAGCAGGCGATAAGTTACTGGTAGAGAAATTTATTCAATACCATGTATTGGATAAACGAAGCATCATCGCCGATGGGAAAGATGAAGGTTCCTTTGCTACATTATTAAAAAATTCCGCTGGCGATGCGTTGAAAGTAACGATCACGTACCCGGCCGGCTCATTTGAACTGAGCGATGACGACAACCGGAAAGCGCATTTGATAACGGCACAAAGCAACCAGTTGTCCAATCGTACTATTATTCACCTGATCGATAATTACCTGAAATATTAGGTTTACCGGTTGTGAAGACCGATGTATTCCATGCTGCATCTTTTTCACCGGTAAGTCGCCTGAACTAATTAACCTATAACTGCGATGAAGAAATATCTTATACAATCAGTCTGTAGCCTCGGTATAATGTTGTTACTGGCATTTTCAGCAGCAGCCCAGACCGGTACAGTGGTGCAGGGTAAAGTAACCGATAAAGAAAAAAATCCGGTCGCAGGTGTTACTGTTGCCGAACTGGATGCGGATGGCCGCACCATTAAGGCTACCAAGACAGATATCGAGGGGAATTTTTCTCTCAAGGTCAGCAGTACCAAACACAAACTTAGTTTCTCGCATATCAGCCATAAATCGGCTGATATGAGCATTGATTCCAGGACGGTGTTCAATATAGCGCTTGAATCTTCTTTGAAAGATTTGGGTGATGTAGTAATTGTATCATCGCGTAAGGTTGATAATGGAATGATCTCCATTCCGGAAAAAAATCTTACTACCGCACAGGTCAGGATCAATGCCAAGGAACTCGAAGAAATGCAGGCGGCTTCTATCGACCAGGCATTGCAGGGAAGATTACCCGGTGTGGATATCACGGCAAGTTCAGGCGATCCCGGTGCCGGTATGCAGATCAGGATACGGGGTACTTCTTCTATCAACTCTTCTACCGATCCGTTGATCGTAGTGGATGGAATGCCGTACGAAACACAAATACCTTCGGATTTCAACTTTGGCGCTGCCGATGAACTGGGATATGCTTCCTTATTAAATATCGCTCCTTCCGATATCCGTGATATTACCATATTAAAGGATGCCGCTGCTACGGCTATCTGGGGTTCAAGAGCTGCGAATGGCGTAATTGTTATTTCTACCAAACGCGGTACCGTAGGCCGGCCAACGATCACGTATACATTCAAGGGTTCTATCATGAAACAACCCGATGCAATACCGATGCTGAATGGCGATCAGTATTCTACACTGATCCCCGAAGCCTATATGAATGCAACGGGTACACCATTGAATACGCAATCGGTAAAAGAATTTCAATACGATCCCAATGACCCTTACTGGTACTATAATTACAGCAATAACACCGATTGGATCGGTGCGATCACACAAACAGGCTGGACGCAGGATCATAACGTATCTATGAATGGTGGCGGTGAAAAGGCAAAATATTTTGCCTCACTCGGGTATTTTAATCAACAGGGCACAACAGTAGGTACTTCACTGGACCGTATCAATACACGTATCAACCTCGATTACGAAGTATCGCAGCGTATCCATTTCAGATCGGATCTTTCCTTTTCTTATACCAATAACAACAGGAATTTCGCAGAAAACCTGCGTGACATCGCCTATCGTAAGATGCCCAACATGAGCATCTATGAATATGATGAATACGGACAATCCACCGGGAATTATTTTTCACCTGCCAGTAATATCCAGGGACAATACCAGGGGCTTGATTCCAAAAACAATATAGTAGGTACGGTGAACCCTGTAGCAATGGCAAGGAATGCAAAGAACGCGATCCTTACCCAGCGCGTGACGCCACACTTTAACCTGCAGTATGATCTGAAAAAATCAGTGCTGCTTGCCACCTTTGATATCCAGTTTGATATTAATAATACCAGCAGTAAAACATTCTTGCCACAGACAGCCACCGGCAGGCCCGGTACCGAGCCTTCTGTAAACCGTGCATACAACGGGGACCTGGATGTATTTAACGTACAAACAAAAACAAACCTTGTTTATACACCACATATCAAAAACCCTGACCATGAAGTGATCTCTTTTATCTCTTTGAATACATACGATAATAAAGTGGTGTCGCAGGAAGTGCTGACATCGAATACTGCTTCTTCCATATTACAGGATCCTTCTTCTCCTTCGCGTACGATCAATGCAGAATCGAAACTGGTTTCTTCGGAGGCGCAAACACGCAGTGTGGGATTGCTGGTGAATGGACAGTATAGTTTCAAGGATAAATATTTATTCAATGCCGGTATCCGTGGTGATGGTAACTCCAGGTTTGGTCCTTCGCATCGCTATGGATTATTCCCATCCGCCTCTATGCGCTGGAGAATATCCGGAGAAAAATTCATGCGTAAGTATGATAAATATTTTGACGATCTCAGTTTACGCGCCAGCTATGGTCATAGCGGAAATGCACCTAAAAAAGATTATACTTATTTCAGCCAATACAGCACCTATCCCTGGACCTATCTTGGACAATCGGGTGTGTTCCCTTCCAATATGGAATTAAGAGATCTGCGTTGGGAAACGATCATCGGGCAGAACCTGGGTCTTAACGTGAGCATGTTCAAGAAACGTGTAACACTGGATGTGGAGTTTTATAAGAACCGGACAAAAGATATGTTCTTCTCTGGTTTGCAGATTTCTTCCTTTACCGGGTTTGATAAAGTGGATATGAATGTGGGTACGATGGACAACCAAGGCTTCGAACTGGGATTGAACACGGTTCCTTACCGCAGCAAGAACTGGCAGGTGGATTTCAACTTCAATATTGCCCGTAACGTCAATATCATTCGTGAGATCTCTGAATTTTATCCTACGGAAAAGGGAAATATCAATGCCAATGGGGAATACAAGACCTATATGCAGGTCAACAACCCGTTTGGTTCTTTCTATGGTTTCCGCTACAAAGGTGTGTACAAGGACAGGGATGCCACTATTGCACGTGACAGCAAAGGCGCACCGATCGTCGGTCCTAACGGGCAGATCATTTACATGAAATTTAATTATCCCAGTATCGGCTATACATTCCAGCCCGGTGATGCGATGTACGAGGATATCAACCACGATGGTAATATCAATTACCAGGATATTGTATACCTCGGAAATGGTAACCCGTTATTTACAGGAGGTTTCGGTTCTTCTGTTACTTATAAAGGACAATGGAAGCTGACAGCTTTCTTTAACTATCGTTATAAATACGATGTGATCAATGGAACCAAGATCAACACGACAAGCATGTACACCTTCGACAACCAGAGCACAGCTGTATTGAGAAGATGGCGCAAGGAAGGCGATGTAACGGATATACCAAGGGCATTATACCGTACAGGATATAATTCATTGGGCTCTGACCGCTATGTCGAAGATGCTTCTTTCCTGCGTTTCCGTACGATCACGTTGCGGTATACCGCGCCAAAGAAATTCACGGATAAACTCAAGATCAAAAACCTGAGCGGGTATATCACTATGGAAAACCTGTATACATGGACGGGTTATACGGGACAGGATCCCGAAGTATCCATGCGTGGTTCCGATCCATTCAGGGTAGCAGCGGATTATTCGTTTACCCCGCCTACGAAAACATTCACGATCGGTTTGACAGCTAGTTTCTAACTATTATAATATTATCAAGATGATACAACGAATAACGATACGGTTCATGTTGCTGGTGATGGTGCTTTCAGCAGGTTCCTGTAAAAAATGGCTGGACCTGCAGCCACAGGATGGTATTACCGGAGCAGAGTTCTGGAAAACAAAAGAACAGGTGCAGGCTGCTGTGACCGGGTGCTATGCTTCTTTGCTGGGTGGCAGCCGGCCCATTGCTGAATTACTTTTCCTCTGGGGAGAGCTAAGAGCCGATATGGTGACGCCGACCACCAGCACCTCTAGTGAAGAGATCGATATCATCAATGTAAATATTCTTCCTACTAATTCCATTTGCAACTGGAGACCTTTATATCAAACGATCAATTATTGCAATTCGGTTATTGACTTCGCCCCCGGTGTATTGCAAAAAGATCCAACGTTTACACAAGCGGCATTAAAGGAATACCTGGCAGAAGCCAAAACGATCCGCGCGCTGATGTATTTCTATCTCGCCCGCACATTCGGCAATGTACCGCTGAAATTAACTTCTACTTCCAGCGATCAGGAAATTACGCAGATCGCGAAGAGTACACAGCAGGAGGTACTGACACAGGTATTGAAAGATCTTTCAGAAGCAGAACCCGATGCATTGATCACGTATGGTAATGTGCCTGCGGATAAAGGAAGAGTGACCAAATACACTATCAATGCGATGCAGGCCGATGTATACCTGTGGCTGGATAAATATGAAGAATGTATTACTGCCTGCGACAAGATCATCAACTCCAATAAATTTGGTTTAATAGATGGCACCAGTCCCAATGCCTGGTTCAACACTTTATATGTCAATGGCAATTCGAACGAAAGCATTTTCGAATTGCAATTCGACCAGCAAAAACTCAATCCTTTCTATACGATCATGACCACGGCGCGCCGTCGTTTGCAGGTGAGTTCCATCGTGATGGATGAGATGTATGGGGTTGATTTTATTGTTCCCGAAAATAAAGATATCCGTGGCGATGGCGCTTCCGTACGGTCAACCGATAATACGATCTGGAAATTTATCGGGTTGAATAGCAGTAACAGCCGTCCACAGGAGCAATCCTATGCGCACTGGCCCCTGTACCGTTATGCCGATATATTCATGATGAAAGCGGAAGCGCTTAACCAGCAGGGTCATGGATCAGAGGCGCTTTCTCTTTTATATGCGATCCGCACAAGAGCACATGCACTGGCACTGACCGATGATGCTCCTGACGCCAATGATAAAACAGCGGTGGCTGATTTCATTATCAAAGAAAGAGCGCGTGAGTTTTCATTTGAAGGGAAAAGATGGTTTGATATGCTGCGTAATGCGAAAAGAAATAATTACGAGCGTCTTGACCTGTTGCTGAATATGATATCGGGAACGGTGCCGCCCGACCGGCAGCAATCGGCGATTGTCAAATTCCGGGATAAGAACTGCCATTACCTGCCGATCTATTTCTACGAATTGCAAACGGATAAATTATTAGTACAAAATCCTTTTTACAAATAACAACTGCTTATTGTATGAAAAAGTTTTTGAAAACACCCGTGCTGTTGCTTGCGATAATCGCCCTCTTGTTTGCCGGCGATGCCTGCAAGAAGACGATGATCGTGGAATCCACGACCAGCGTGGTGAATATTTACCAGTACCTGAAAGATCATCCTGATCAGTATTCGATGATCGCCAAAGTGGTTGATAAATCAGGGTTCTCCGGTTTTCTTAATGCCTATGGTTCATATACCATGTTTGCACCTACCAATACCGCTGTGCAGGCTTACCTGGCAGAGATCAGCAAGACCAATGTAGACCAGATCACAGAAGCAGAAGCAAAAGATATCGTGAAATTTCATTTACTGGAAGATACCCTGACAACGGCTACATTCAAAGATGGCAAGTTGCCGCTGGTAACCATGTATGGACAATATCTTATCACCAGCATCAGCAATACCGGTGGTGTATCGAGTTTTTCGGTGAACAGGCAGGCGCTGGTAGTAGATCCTAATATCATTACAGGAAATGGTCTTATTCATGGCGTCGATCATGTATTGAAACCCGCTTCCAAAACAGTAGCGGAACTGGTAAACACAGATCCTAAATATTCTATCTTTAAGCAGGCGCTGGTAGAAACAGGATTTTATGATACATTAAATACAATCAATACTACCGATCCTTCTCGTCGTTTCCTGACCCTGCTCGCAGAAACCAACCAGGCATTGCTTGATTCAGGAATTACCGATTATGCAGCGCTCAAAGCGAAATATTCACATACAGGCGATCCTAAGAATGCACTCGACAGTTTACACATCTATGTAGCCTATCATATTATTCCCGATGCACAATATCTCGCGGATATCGTGTCGGCTACTTCTCATACTTCTTTACAACCATTGGAAGTACTTGCTTCCAAATTAGATGGCGTTAGGGTATTGATCAATGATATTGATTTTAATGGTGTACATGAAAACGGGGTAGAGCTTGATCGTGCGGTGAGTGATATTTCTGCTACCAATGGTGTGTTGCATAGCGCGAGGGCGCATTTCGCTCCGAAGATACGTGTGCCGACAGCGGTATACTGGGATGTAGCGGATTTCCCGGAAGTTAGAAAGCTGCCGGCTATCTTCCGTCGCGCCAGTTATTCATTTCCTTCAGGAACCGTAGCTGATATTACCTGGGAAAAAACAGATACTCCGAATGATCTGAATTATCAGTATACAGGAACTGCTACCAACTTCTTTGTGAATTATAATGATTACCTGAAATTAAGGATCGGTGCTACCGGTGCCCGTAATTTATGGATACAATTCAAAACACCTCTCATTGTAAAAGGAAAATACAAAGTATGGGTTTGTTACAGGGCGCAGAAAGGATCGGGTTCGCTGGGAGCGCCGGGCGGTTCTTATTGTCCGACACAGGTGTCGTTCGATGGTGTGCCGCTGCAAAGACCCGTGACTTTTACCGATCCAAGACCTGTATTATCCGATGGTGAACTGGATGCACTGGGTTGGAAAAGATATACGTCACCGGCTACAAATGATTATATGGTGGGCAAATATGTAGGTATTGTAGAGGTAACTACTACCGACAGGCATTTTGTTAAACTGCAGCCACTGGCTGCAGCCGGAACAGGACAGGATGTGTGTAACCTGGATATGATACATTTTATTCCTATTGACCAGATCCAATACCTGCCCCGCTTTCAGCGTGATGGTGTGCAGGTGTTTTTCTGATAAATTTTACCAAAGTCATTAAATATTCATCATGCGGTTTTATTATAAAAATAGTTTACTTCCCCTGGTTCTTGTTATCGGAATCAGTTCCTGCAAAAAATGGGATGATCATATTGCGGTGCCGGATCAAAATCTAAATCTGAACCTGCTGACGGCCATAGAGGCCAACCCACAGTTGAGCAAGTTCCGGGAGTATGTGACGACGACGGGTCTCGATACCCTGCTTCGTTCCAGCAAAACGTATACGATCTGGGCGCCGGATAATAATGCGATGAATGCGCTGGATCAATCTATAGTTGCTGATAAAGTGCAGTTAAGATCATTTTTACTGAATCATATTTCCAACCAATCCTATTTTACCCGCGATGTAACGACAGTGCCTATTCGCATACAAATGCTCACCGGTAAGTATAATAATTTCTCGGCTACCAGGTTCGATGAAGCTACGATCAATACGGCCGATCAGTATGTAAAGAATGGTGTATTGCACGTGATCAGCAAGATCGTTCCGGTATTGCCCTCGTTATGGGATTTTGTCAATAGCAGTACAGCGCAGTATAACCAGAATGCATTTATCGCCGGATTGAATTTCGAAGGGTTTGATCCTGCTACAGCGGTTGTTGATAGTATCAGCGCTGTGACTGGTTTGCCGGTCTATCATCCCGGTACAGGTGTAATAATAAAAAATAAATTCAATGAGCGGGTGCATGATCTCAGGAATGAAAGTAAACAGTATACTTATTTTGTAATTGCCAATCCTGGCTTTGCACTTGAATCGGATTCGCTGAAAGCCTGGTATGAAACCGGCAGTACAACCAGCACGGATAGTTTAGCTAAATGGAACACCGTAAGAGACCTGGTTGTTGAAGGAGTTATTGCGCCGGCGGCATTCCCGGGTTTGCTTTCGAAATATGGGGTCGCGATCCCTGCTAATCCGGCCAATATCATCGAGACCAAAAAATTGAGTAATGGGATCGTTTATGTCATGAGTACGCTGGATGTAGTGGGCGTTTCCAAATTAAAGAACATCATGGTGCAGGGTGAACTTCCTACAGGATTTTTATCTGATAAAACGGGTAATACCAATTACCGGGTAAGGCTGAATCCTGTCACGCACCAGAACTTTACCGATCTGCTGGTCAGTGGTCATGGCGTCCCCGCTTATTATTCTTATTACCGGTTGAATGAGATGCCATCGATCAAATACAAAGTGTATGCAAGCGCTATCAATGATTTCCAGACAGGTGCGCTGGTACAGAGTATCGTAGTGAAATACGTGACCCCGACAGTGCCGCTGGTTACTTATACCACACTGGCGACGCTGGCGCATAATGTGCCTTTGTATACAGCAGCGGGAGCGTATAATGAATTATATCTCGGCGATGTAACGATAGCAAACTATGGTACACTGGAAATACAATTGACAGCTACCACTACCGGGCCGATCGTATTGGATTATTTACGACTGGAGCCGGCACCATAAACCGATTAACTAACTTCTTATACATGATCATGCAAGTATTGAAAAAGCTAATTGTCTTCTCGCTTCCCGTGTTTTGGGCATATGGTGCGCAGGCGCAAGCCCTGAACCCTGGTGATTCTGCTACTGTAGTCAGTAAAAATTATACCAATGCAGTAACGGTAACAGGAAAGATCACAGATGCTGCAAACGGCAAACCATTGCAGGGTGTAAATATTACGTATAAAGAATACTCGGCTGCTATCAGTGATAGTCTTGGCGCTTTCAGCCTGCATGTGCCATCGCTGAAAGTACCGATCCGTTTTGAAGCAGATGGTTACCAGCTAAAAGAAGTATCACTCAATGGAGAAACGACAGTGGTGGTTTCTTTGTATGAAGATACCTATGTTTCGTTTTATGATGTAGCGGTACAACCTATGGGTGTCGTGATGAAAAGTAAGACACCTTTTGCCGCGACTTCTTTGCAGGCAAATGGTAACTGGAACAGTATTGCTGAAACGCCTTCCACCTGGTTGCAGGGAAAAGTGGCGGGGTTGAATGCGATCCGCCGTTCAGGTACACCCAATGAAGGCGCTACCCTCACATTGCGGGGTATTTCTTCTTTGTATGCAAATACACAGCCGCTGATCGTGGTAGATGGAATTTTATTTGATAACAGGGATTATGGAGGATCGATCATTGCCAACCATTATACCGATCCGTTGTCAACGATCGATGTGCGCGATATAGATAATATTACAGTGTTGAAAGACGGCTCTTCCATATACGGTACCAAAGGAGCGAATGGAGTGATCGTTATTACGACAGCCAGGGCAAAAGAACTGGGAACCAAAATCGATTTTTCTGTATCCGGCGGTATCAATTTCATTCCTAAAAATATCCCTTTGATGCAGGCCGGTGATTACCGCACCTATCTTTCAGAAATATTGAAATCAAAAGGATTGAGTGATTCAGCCATCCAGGCAATGCCTTATATGAGTGATGATGTGAATAACCCCGAATATTATAAATATCATAACAATACTGACTGGCAAAAGCAGGTGTTCAATAAAAGCTATACAAAGAATATTTATTTAAAAGTGACTGGTGGCGATAATATCGCGAAGTATGCCCTGTCGCTTGGGTTTATGAATAATGGCAGCATCACCCGTAATACCGATCTGACACGGTATAATATGCGTTTCAATGGCGACCTGAATCTCAGCCGCCGTATGACTGCCACGACCAACTTAAGTTTTACGTTTAATGAACAGAATCTGAGAGACCAGGGTCATATATCACCTAAGACCAATCCTGTTTTGCTGGCTTTATTTAAATCACCTCTTGTTCGCACCAATGATGTGTCGGAAAAAGGGATTGAATCTCCTACGTTTGCCGACAAGGATACGTTTGGTATAGGTAATCCTTTGGCGATAACAAACCTGGCGGAAGGAAATAGCAAGAGTTATCGTTTCCTGGGTTCTATCGGGTTTAATTACCAGCTTGGTAAAAACCTGGGACTTTCTACTACGTTTGGTGTTACCAATGATAAAGTAAGAGAGAACTTTTTTATTCCCCGTAAAGGAGTAGCGAATGATACGTTGAGTACGGATATTGCCGATAGCCGTTTGGGTACTCAATTAACATCGCTGTTTTCATTATATAATGATACCCGTTTGTCTTTCGACAAGCATATCCGCAATATTCATGAACTGTCATCGCACCTGGGCGTACGTTACCTGTATACCAAAAGCGAACAGGATTATGGATTGGGCTACAATTCGCCGATCGATGAATTGGTAAGTGTGGGCAATGGAGCGAATTCATTGCGGAGAATAGGCGGGTTCACCGGCGAATCCAACTGGCTAAGTACTTATTTTAATACCGATTATACCTTTCTCGATAAATATTTCTTTTCTGTGAATGTAGCGGTAGATGGTTCCTCCCGTTTTGGGAATAATATCCCCGGTGCATTAACGATCAGCGGCAACAAATACGCCGTGCTTCCTTCTGTTGCAGGTGCCTGGTTATTGTCTTCGGAGAAATTTAACAGGGGAAAAATGTTTAACCTGCTTAAACTGCGGGCTTCTTATGGATTATCGGGTAATGATGATATCGGTAATTACACGGCCCGTCAGACCTATGTATCACAAAACCTGTTGGGTGTACAGGGATTGGTACGTGCAGGTGTAGGTAACAGTCAATTGCAATGGGAAAAAATGCAAAAGCTGAATATCGGTACCGATATCTCTGTTTTAAATGAACGCGTCAATCTCAGCGTAGATGTTTACCAGCATACCGTAAACAAGATGGTTATTTATGAACCGGCGCCAATCGCATCCGGTTTCGATTTTGCGGCTACCAATACCGGCGGCATGAAATTGTCTGGCGTGGAAGTCGCTGCTTCCGTACGCATCATTAATCACCCGGATCTGAAATGGGATGCAGGATTTACAATTGCTTCTTCCTCTTCTCATATTACGAAGCTGCCCACGCAAAATATTATTTCCTCCTTTGCCGGCGCATCATATATCACCCGTGTAAATGATCCGGTTTCATTTTATGGCTATAAGACCAATGGAGTATATGCATCTGATGCCATCGCGTTATCAGAGGGACTTTCGGTGCGTAAACAGGATGGTACACTCGCAAATTTCAAAGGTGGAGATGTTCGTTTTGCCGATCTGAATAACGATAAGATCATCGACGACCAGGACAGGCAGATCATTGGTAATCCTGCGCCGGATGCTTTCGGTTCTTTGACTAACCGTGTCAGCTATAAAAAATTCACACTTGAGGCTTTCTTCACGTTTGTTGCCGGTAATGATATATATAATTATACCCGCAACCAGCTCGAAGCAGTTTCAGGATTTAATAATCAAACCTTATCCGTACTCAATCGCTGGAGATCCAATGGCCAGGTGACTGATGTGCCGAAAGCAACCTGGGGCGATCCGATGGGCAACAGCCGTTTTTCTGATCGCTGGATCGAAGACGGTTCTTATATCCGCCTGCGTACGGTGAGCCTTTCCTATAATATACCGGTGCGCCCGGGTTTTGTGAAATATGCAGTGGTGTATTTCAATGCCAGCAATGTATTTACGATCACGAAATATAAAGGATACGACCCTGAATTCAGCGCTACAGAAAGCATTTTCGGCCAGGGTATTGATAATGCACTGGAGCCGCAATTCAAGTCCGTACAACTGGGAGTAAGAATCGGTTTATAAAAAATTATTTATTCAAAAAGCGATCATTGAATATGAGACATCAAATTGCGCAACGAATAGTAAGATGGGTAACACTGGCATCGGTACTGGTGATGATCGGTTCCTGTAAGAAAGTCTTCGATCTGAAGCCAAAGAATACGGTAGACGAATCGCAGATGTACCGTAATGTATTTGACGCAGATGCCGCTGTGCTTGGTATCTATGGCAAGGTCATGCAACTGGCCAAGCCGTATATGCTGATGAATGAGCTCAGGGGCGACCTCATGGATATTACGATGAACTCGGACCGTTACCTCCGCCAGTTAAGCGAGCAGAATGTAACCAGCGATAACCCGTATATCAATCCGGCACCATTTTACAGTGTGATTGTCAACTGCAATGATGTATTGAAGAATTTCCAAACGATGCGCCGGGAAAATAAGCTCAAAGAAGAAGAATTTCGTCAACGCTATTCAGACGTAGGCGCTATCCGTTCCTGGGTTTATTTACAACTCGGCATTCATTTTGGAAAAATACCTTATGTCACCGATCCGCTGGCACAGGCAAGTGATCTTCATGATGCTTCGAAATTCCCGATGATCGAACTGGATCCATTGATCGATTCACTCGTGAAATTCACGGAATCGCTTCCTTACACCGATGATTATCCTGCCGGTACCAGTTTGCAAACCATCGTCGATGGATATACCACGCAACGCTTTTTTATCAATAAAAATATTTTATTGGGTGATCTTTATTTGTGGGATGGTCAGTATGATAAAGCTGCCGACCGGTATAAAAGAGTGATGGAGATCAACGGACCTACCGGCCAGGGCGAACTTTTCTATAATCAATATCGTATTTCCAGTTTTGGGGAAGCAGGTATTTCTTATTCGCGCGCACTTGATTTTTCTTCGCTGGTATACACACCTGGTTGGAGATATCTTTTCGAACGCGGACAGGATAACCAGTTTAGCTGGGAGTGGATCTGGGTATTGCCATTTGATAAAAGTTTTACCCCTGAAAACCCATTCATCGATCTCTTCTCTGTTAATGGTGGCAGTTATCTCGTAAAACCTTCGCAACAGGCGATGGATAACTGGAACAGCCAGACACAGATCTATACGTTTACAGCAGGTACAGCTACGGCACCTGCTGTGTTCAGGGATAACTTTCCTTTCGATGCACGAGGTACATTCACCTACCGGTATATTGGTGGTCAGCCGGTAATCATGAAATATTTATATAATTATCTGGGAACCGATAATGCGCCGGTCAATTCATTCAGTAAACAAGGCAAATGGTTTTTGGCGCGCGCAGCGACCCTGCATTTGCATTATGCAGAAGCAGCGAACAGGGCGGGTAAATCATTACTGGCGTATGCACTTACTAACCGCGGTGTAAAAGAAACTTATGACCCGGTTCCGGGTGGTGCAAGAACAAGAGATGTCACCAATATCCAGCAAACATTTCTTCCTTATCCCTACGATTTCGATGCGAGAGAAGGGGATACGCCTCCGTTTCGTAATACCTG
>CAMLGR010000056.1 GCA_946479615.1 uncultured Bacteroidota bacterium
GGGCCGCTGCCTTGGTGCGTCCCTCCCCCGTCCCGCAGATCTCACCGTCGGCGTGGCGGCAAGCGGCCGAGCAGGTGAAGACCGGATCGTGCGGCGGGCCGGCGGCCGTGACGGTGAAGCCCAGATCGGTGATCGCATAGCAAAGCGCTTCGAGCAGGGTGATACCGGGATCATGAATATTATGATCCGTCCAGGTCTTCGGGGCAAATGCCTGGATGACCGATAATCCTTCTGCACGGAGAAAATTAAAGTCCTGGCTTTTGAAGACTGGCGGCTGGGTTGATATGACCGGCGATGTATCCATAATTCAGCAATCAGTTTTTATTCTTCAGCTCAGCAATCTCTGTTTCAAGTTTTTCAACACGTTGGGTCAGCTCACGGATCGCATTGATCATAATAAAAGTGAGTGGTGTGGAATCATAGGTCAGCAGATCTCTTTTCAACACATCATTGGAAGATGCTATCTCTGATTTCTTTACCATGAAGGGCAGCACTTCGTTCAATTCCTGTGCGACCAAACCAGTATAGTCTTTACCATCATCCGGCATACCGGCTTCGCCATTGAATTTGTAGAATACAGGGCGGAGTTTGCATATTTCCTTTAACCCGAAGGGTAATGATTTCACATCTTTCTTGACACGTATGTCGGAAGCTGTATCAGTAAATGTGCCACCACCTGGTTTACTCGCCGTACCCGATACCAGCAGGTTGCGCGGTGTGCCGGGCGCCAGTGCACCGATAGCCACGGCGCCATCTATTGTCACACTTGAAAATGGCGTCATTGTAATATTACCGGTTGTCGATACCTGTAACCGAGCTGTATTATTTTGCATGAGCGCCAGTCTTGCATTGTTACCGGCATTGATATTTGTATTGCCCTGCGAATCCTGTCTTACTGCATACGCCGTATCCGAACCTCCCACCACATCATGACTGATATAAGCTGCATCATTGGTAGTACCATTATGAATAACCAGGTTACCAAAGCGAACACGCATCGCTGTACCGGTATTATTTCCCAACTGCACATCGAATTTGTGGGTAGGTGCCAGTACAAATGCGCCGACACCGACATTGCCTCCACCAAAAGCTACTGATGGGCCGCCGGCTACCGGTGTAAAGGCACCGGTTTCGCCTGCTACTGCTTTCCACACACCACCAGCGAATACTTCCACCTTACCTGCATTGAAACGTAAAGTACCTTCTGCACCTGCGGCTGTATTGGCAAGAATGACACCGGCGGGAAGACTGAGGTTATTGCCCGCTGCAAGGCGCACCTTATCATCTTCTTTGTTAATGAAGGATTCAATAAAATCGGCAAAATCTTTGCCGGTGGGTCTTTCACCATCATCAAATTTCGATTTGAGATAGTTTCTGGTTTGATCTGCCATTGTATTATTTTTTTATTGTGATCTGATGTAATTATTTATGTAACAACTATAAAATCCAGTCCGATGATCATTTCGCCAATACCTATTTCCTGTACGCCTTCGCAAACAGCGCCATTCGCAGACAATACACCGATGCGGTGATTATTGGCCGATACCAGTATCGCATCCGGTCTTGTGCTTGCCGCCGTTTCTACCGGCACTCCTATTACAAAGTCAACACCGATCGTTTTTCCCACACCATCAGGACCAATTGTTGGTGTAGGTGTGATACCGACGATAACATCCAGGTCAATGATCATATCACCAATGCCGCCATTGGCAATGCCTTTGTGCCGATGATAGAGATCGAAATCGATCACATGATCCACATATTCGCGTCCTTCTATAAAAGCCAGTATCTCCGAAGCCGATATTTTTCCATCGAATACAATATCCTCACCTTCTTCATAGGCCCAGGGACTTAAAAAATGTTTGATCTCTTCTTCGAGTTTCAGGGAATGATATCCCGGATCATAGCCGGGGTTGAAGATCACTTTACTATCTACCAGCAATGTTTCATAGACCGGGTTGGTAACGATCACATCGGAAAAAGCAGAAGTGAGTTGTCCTTCGATAAACTCTTCCACGCTCCTAAGGAAAGCGCCATTGGCTTTTGGCATCAATGGATTTCCTGTCGATCGTTTGCGCCAATCGGGTACCACCACTAGTTTCACGCTCCCGGGTGATAACCCATTATCCTCATTGGTATGCGGTAAACTTTTTACTTTGAACACCGCGGGAAATGTTTCCAGTAATAAGCGCTCATAATCAGAGAAGGTAACGGCCCTGTCGCGGTGCTTTAACCGTTCATGCACACGCTGATGATAGCTTTGATCCGATTCAGCGGCGCGGCCGCCAAAAGAAGCGTATGGCTGTGTCAGCTTTTTTATCGCCGCCTGCTTTTTCATCATGGATGAAATACTGCCGGCCGGCAATGAACTATTTAAATGATCATTGTATTTATTTTCAAATCCTTCGCCGATCACCAGCGATGCCCGCGCTGCCTGTGTATGCAATGCCTGGATGCTCGCTGCTCCATCTGCATTACTATCCACACTTGCCCGTAGCCAGTAAAGATCCGGTGGCATGAGCGTATGATTCTTTGTTGCATCGGCGCCAATGATTAGTCGTATTAAACCGGGCACCTGGAAACCACCGGTCTTATCTTCCAGTATATCCGATCTTGATATTTGCCGCCATTCACCACCGGCGAGATAACTCCAGGTAATGTCTTCTGGTTGCAGCAACTGCGATGAAGGCGTACTTCCTTCTTCCGGCTGCACCAATAATGATAACAATTGTGAAGGTGCTGCATCCTTAAGACCAATGTATAAAGCGCCCTGGTGCCGGCGCTGGGGGACAAGGTTCACCACATCTACTTTATCCGATTCAACACCACCGAATACATCCAGTAAAAAGAATTGATCGATATAATTAGGGTTGTTCAATGTCAGAATATCGGTAGCGGTATAATCCAGCGATACAGAACCGAGTGCAGGCGTATAGGGTTGTTGCGGTAAAACAATATCAGGTAATCCCAACCCTTTATCAATCGCCTGTTTGGCATACATGACAGGAAATGTTTTATGACCGAATGCCTCGAAGGGCGCTTCGACCGGCAGGTTGCCAAGATCGGGTTTGGTTGGATTGGTCAATACGAGTTTGATAAAACCCTGCTGAACCGTTGGATCGAATAAGGCAGGCGCTTGCTGGTCTGGCTGTCTTCTAAAACTGCTACCGGTTATTTTATTCGTGAAGATGGTTTTGTCGATCGGGATGGTATTAGGGGCTGCGGTATCGCTGCCATCGAACAACGCCTGTTTGGAATCGGAAAGTTTGATCCAGTTCTTACCCGCTAAAAAATAAATATCCGATTTAAACGCCAGGTAGTTGAGCGCGGAAACGCCATACCCTTTATAGTAGTCATTGAAATCGGCTGGCGGGTCCTGCCATTGCAAGGTAACTGCCAGCGAATTGATCGATTTACTGAATGCTTCTGCACTGCCGATATAAAAATTGCTGCCGATACGGGGTGTACCCGTGAATGGCAATGCGGGATTACCCGGCGCCTGTAACGATTGATCATTCTGCAAAAGAAGATTGCGCACTCCTTTTACATCCACATCGATCTTTATTTCCTGTACCGAGAATTTATCCAATATCCCGATAAGATAGGCCTCGCGCTTCAAACTCATCGTTAACACCGGCCAGGTTGTCTCCAGTAATAATTTATGTATATCTGAATTATATGCCACGATAGCCGGTGCCGATTCATTGATCAATACGGAAATGATCAGCGTGGTATTGAATTCCCGCTGATCAGGAAGATCGGTTGGCGAAGGAACCAGGTCGGCTTTCAGTACTGCATCAGGTGACACCCATCCTTCCGCAGTCGTTAATTGTATATCGAGTGTATCTTTTAATACCAGTGCAGTAGCCTGTACCGGCGATTTCAATTGCAGGGTTAATGTGATCGTTCTTTTTCCCTCTGCCAGGAAGAAATTCGGAGAAGCAAATGCACAACCCAGGGTGGCTGGCTCCATGGGTTGCAATACATTGGTCTTTTCAGCAGTTGTTACACCAAATGGCCTCCAGCTGATCGCCGCACTGCGTAATTGGGTAGCATCGGTTGCCTTGAATAAAATTTTCTGTCCCGAATTATTCGTATCGGTAAAATCCGACATCAGCGAAGCGATCTGCGCATGACTGATCACATAATCGCTTTCCAGTGCATAATTGAGGGGCAACCCGGTACTGGTATTGCCTCCTTTTAAAATCGTTCCCTGTTTGAGTAAAACAGGCGCGGCATTTTTTGATAATTCAAACAATACATGTACTTCATCGGTAAGCGCCGCTCGCCGTTGCACCTGCAATACATCCTGGTAATAACAATTCAATCTTCGTAAGGGGAGTGTATTGATATCTTTCTGCGCATAACTATACAGCAACAGGAAAGAGATCAGCAGCGCGATATGCGGGGGCCAGTCCTGGCGTGATAATAATAATTTATTCAGTTGCACTTCATCAGGCACATAACCAGCCGGCAATAATGTTTCCATAAATGCCTGCCAGTTGCCGCGCGCTGCATTGCTCAGATCGATATATCGTACCTGCGCACTCAATTCATAGAGGAATTGCAGGATATCGTGTTTCGATCTTCCATCGATTTTCACAGCAGCAGCATCCAGCGACAGTTCACTGCGCTCCGACTGGTTCACTCCATCGAGTGTGAGCAGGTATTGCTGTATGCTTTTATCGGTTGGCATTCTTTATTTCTCGTTTAAATAGAAAGGAAATACGAGGTTGGTTCTTGTATTGGTATTGCGAACGGTATAATCGACCAGTATCTCTACTCTTCCTGTTTCTTTGGGTGAGGCTGTCAATCTCACTTCATTCAGATCGATCCTTGGTTCATAAATAAGTAAGGCGGTTTCGATCTCCTGCTGAATGGCGCTTGCAGCTGTTGTCGTCAACGATTCAAACAACCAGCGTTCACGTTTCCATCCAAAACCCGGCTGCATTACCCGTTCACCTGTTTCAGTTGAAAGAATGAGTTCGATACTGCTTTTCACATCAGCTTCTGCTTCCAGCATCTTCACTTCTTTTTCAAATTTGTCGAAGACAGGAGGAAAACTCCAGCCGCGTCCCAAGAATGAATTGTCATTTGCCATGATAAAAATTTTATCCTCCTATGATTACTGTTGTACAACCTCCCATGATCGTACCGCCATGTGCAGTGCTGTCTCCCATTCTTGCAGCAGGTACACCACCGATCAGTACGGTTGCCGATCCTTTGATCACGGTATCCGGCGGACCGGTACAGGTGAGCATATCTCCTACCCGCAGCGCCGGCAAACCACCGATGAGCACTGTGACCAGACCCGGCGGCAATGCAGGACCTCCTACATGCGGAACTGTTCCTGTTACCATCGGGCAAACATGCATATCACTGACACGGGCTGCTGCTGGCATTTTTTATTATTTAATTGATTTGAACGATACTTCCTTTCACTACAGTCGTTGCAGCCGATTTGATCTCCGTTCCGACAGTACCTTCTGCCTTGAATTGTGTACCGGCTTTCAATGCCAGGTCCTGCTGGCTTTCAATCTTCACAGCTCCTTTGGCTTTCATCATAATATCCTTTGCACTTTCGATCGAAATGCCGTCGGATGACATGACGATCTTATTGCCATGCTGATCTTCGATACCGATCTGCTTTTTATCATCATCGAAAGCAATCGTATTGCCCGCAGGCGTACTGATCGTGAAACTGATCTTATCATCATTAAAAAGAAGGCTCATGCCGCTGCGGGAGAAATATCCTTTTTCATGATTATCATCGCTTGCTTCCAGTGGCGTGGCATTGGCACTGCTATGCAGACCGCCAAGGATCACAGGTTGTCTCGGATCATTTTCCAGAAAACCTACTATCACTTCATCACCGATCTCGGGAAGAAAAAAGGTGCCGCGGTTATTTCCTGCATCCAGCGTACTGACACGCGCCCAGATACCATCGCCGTCCATACTCACCGAAGGGATTTTTACACGGATACGCGCTTCCCCATCAGGATCGGCTTCCAGTGTTGTAACGATGGCCGTATGCAAACCCTGTATACCAGGCACTAAAAGATTGGCTGATTGTGCATCCGGGAATTCTTCTACCTGTAGTTTAGGCGTTAGCCCGAACTGCAGATCTGTTAACCAGTTGCCATGACTAAGCTCATGTCTTACTCCGCTGATCCATCCCATTCCATTCATACGATCGCCCATACCTTCGAACCCGACAGTGATACCGGGAATGGCTGCAAATCCTTCCACCCTGGCGCGGCCACGGATAAAAGCCATCCGGCTTCTTAATAATCTTGCATCGGCCCAGTTCTGTACTTCTTCCTCACTTAATCTTCCGGCCTGCCTTACGATGAATTCATTGGCGCCAGCCATTGCACTGATACCGGCAGGATCGAAATTGCCGGGCGCTGTCCATTCAGGTTCGCTGGAATTCATTTCTACCAGTTCCTGTGCACCAGGATCCCATGACTGTGCTTTTACACTATTGAATTGCGTCGATCCATCTGCTTCCGCATCGAACTCGATCAGGTTCCTTCCAAAACTTACCGTAGCGGTAGTGGTGGTTTCTATTTTAGGTTTTATGATATTTATCTTTCCTTCGCTGGCGACTGTTACAAACCCCATCGCATCGAGACGACTGACCAGGAAATCCCAATCGGAACAATCGTACTGCACCATCTCCGCATGGGTAACAGGAGTATCTTCTATATCACCGGTCAACGAATAGGCATCGAGTAAGGCAGCAGCGATATCACTGTCTGTAACATCATTATAGATAGCACTGTTTCTTGCTGTCGTCATCAGCAGGGCCTTATCCCTGCATTCAATACGCAATTCTGTTTTCTGGCTGCGCACATATAAAGAATGCCTTACGACGATTCCTTTGAAAATAGTTTCTTCGGTACTGTGATACCCGGCCCTGATCTCGATCTCGTTACCGGGGACAAACCATTCTTCGTTGCTCACGGGCCAGTCGGTCAATCCTACATCGCCATCCGATACAATAATATAAGCAGCTGGTATATGATTGACCTGGCTATGCACTTCTACAGAGAAAACAGGAACAGTAGCGGCAAGCGGTTCACCATTGATCGTAATGGTAAAACTTACCAGGCTGGTATCCTGTTCAATCGGTAATAAAGCGCCTGCTTCCATTATTGTTTTTTATTGGTGGGTGGAAAAAATACCGTTGCTCCATCACGAAGACTGCGGAAGTTGAATAGCTTATTGGTACGTGCTACTTCAATATAGTAAGCCGGTATACCATAAATACGATTGCTCATAAGCGGAAGTTTGTCACCGGCGAGTACGGTACGCACATGGGTGAGATCGGGTGAATTTTTTTTCTCTTTGCTTTCGCGCAGCATATCGGCAATAGAACCCGAGAAACTGGCTTTGGCTTCTGCCCGTAATGGCGTACCATCGGGCTTGAATAATTTATAATTAATGGATAAGCTGTTGAGCACACCATCGAAAACCAACTTACCCCAGTTCAGCTGTACTTTTCTTGGCCGGTGCTCGGTACCGTTAAACGTGTAGACTACCTTAGCGAACTTTTGCAATTCTTTCATCACATCATATTCTTCGCTGCCACCAAGCAATCCTGCAATTGCCCCGGCAATCGGTATGCCATCGAGCGGGCCTGCATCGGGCGGTATCACACCTGTACCATCAAACAAAAAAGTAAACTCGAGTGCAGGTGGTGAAGTGTCGGCGTACTTGGCTTTGCTGCCGGAATTGCCATGTGCACGGCGCTGATCATAATTGACGCGGTAATTAATGGTATAGCTGTCGGGATTCACCTGCACTTTGTATTTATCCTCATCGCTGTCGCTCAATGTGGGCTTGACACCGGGTTTTGTTTCCGGGTTAAACGCACAGATGATCATCTTCTCCAATTTTCCCGCACCAAATAAAGAATCAAGCATTACCTGTTTTTTTGACGTTCAATAATTTTTAATACGGCCTGCGTACATTCTTCGATGATCGATTGCAATTCATGATCGGTAAGTGCAGATGATGAACCGCCGCTGGCATTGTTACCACCACCGCTGCTATCGCCATTATTGGAAGCGATATCTTCCACGGTAGCCCGTATGACCAGTTCCCTGACTTCGATTGGCATTATTGAATTGATTTTAGATGCTTATACTGATATCCGCTGATGCTGCAAGTCCGGCAGCAAGATCAAGACCAACACTGACCGGGTCATAGTATTTGAAGTATTGGTAATTTAAAACCAGGGTTTCTACAACGATCTCGTTATTGGCCGCATTGAAGCCGGAGATTTCCAGCTTTTTGGGTACTGCATTGATCAAATACCAATTGTAAAGCGGCACATGATCGGCATTCATCAGCGAAATCAGTACATTACTTGGTTTGAACCTGAACTCATCGATAGCCTGCCGTGCCCAATGCAGTACACCTGATCCCAGGAATTTTCCCCGCTTCAGTGTTACATCACCATATTTGGAACGGACCGGCAGGTTATGCACAAACCGGTGCTCACCACCTTCTGGTTTTGTTTCTGTTTCGATTTCTACACTTAGTCCGCTGACTTCGGAGAAACGAACATCATTGGGGAACTGCGGCAGGATCTCGAACAGGACCATAAAATGAAATCCTACCTGCGGATAATCAAATGCTGACATTATTATTCGTTTTGGATCACTAATCCTTCGTGTACCAGTTCAATAGTTTCAATAGCCACTTCGTTGCCGTCTGCTTTCAGATCGGTGGACTGCACTTTGATCGGCCATGCATTTTTTACTTTCCAAACCACTACCGGTTCATGATTTTCATTGAGCAGGCTGATGGTGACATTGCGGCGCTCGATAGTATTGAGAGCAACCGTGTTCCACCATCCGTAGAAATCATTATCACCTTTGAACGTGCCCCGTTTCATCGTGATATTGCTGAACTTCTGCATGCCGGGCATTTTTGTTTTTACATACTCGGGACTGGCACCGTCGCGGTATTCGATCGGATCTGTTTGTACATCCAGTCCGGACACTTCTGTGAATCCGATACTGGCGCCACCCCATTCTACCTGGAAGTGAAATTTCGGAAGAGGATAATTCGCCATGATTTTGATTTTATTGATTTAAATATTTGTTCAAGAGAAATGATGAATTAAAAATTATGAATTATGAATCGGAGCTTTACAGATGTAGTTGCCGTATTCGTTCTGAAATCGATCATTCATCATTCTTAATTCATAATTCTTAATTTTTTAATTCTTAATTCATCATTCATCATCCCACTACGATTCCTGCATTTTATGACTAAACCGTAAAATGATAAACTCTGCCGGGCGCACGACTGCCATACCGATCTCTACGATCAGCCGGCCTTCGAGTATGTCCTGAGCTGTCATCGTTTCATTCAGGCCCACTTTTACATAAAACGCTTCTTTGGTAGTAGAACCTGCCAGCGCTCCCTGTCTCCACTGCAGTGTCAAAAAATTTTCGATCATTGCACGGATGCGTACCCAGAGGTTGGCATCATTGGATTCAAATACAAACGGTTCCGATGCTTTGCTGGTCGATTCTTCTACAAAATTGAAAAAGCGCCTGACGTTGATATAGCGCCATTCATTATCATTTCCTGAAAGTGTACGTGCGCCCCATACCAATGTTCCTTTACCGGTAAAGGCACGGATCGCATTGATCGATTTTCCTGTTTCATGTATATTCAATGACCCCTGTTCCAGGTCAGTCATCTTATAAGCAGGCGCCACAACAGCGCGCAGGCTTACATTCGCCGGTGCTTTCCATACACCGCGTGTACGATCTGTCAGCGCATAAATACCTGCTGCAGCTCCTGATGGCGGCTGCAAACTCATTTCTTTACGCACTCTTTCATATACGGATTTGAAAAACGGGTGTATTCCAAATAATATTTTTTCAGCCTGGTCTGCACGGAACATGGCGCTTTCGATTACCGAAGCAAATGCATCGGCAATTGTATTGAAAGCGATCTGCAACATGGTAGAGTTGGCAGCCGCATGAGCTGTTTCAGCAATGGTATTGACACCACCATTGGAAAAATCGGTAAGATCATCCCCTATCGTTCCCAGTGCTACGCCATCAATCCAATCTGTTGTATCCAGCGCTGCATAATCCGCTTCCACATCCGCTACGGCCCTGCCAAGTGCAACAGAGCTCATGACCGTTGCATTTTTTTCGTATGAAATAAGATTGGTGATCTGTGTACGTAAAGCCGTATTCGCTTTCAATGAAGCTAACTGTGTAGCAAGTTCTGCCGGGATGCCCGGATCATCTTCCAGGTCCTGGAAGGCCAATGCCATCTCGCGTACAAAACTGGTCATGGTATCGAATGCTGGTCGTACCAGTACAGCCGTAGTAGCCGCCAGCACTGCAGCCCGTAATGTTTCCAGTTGTGCCGATAAAGGATTGTAGTTATCCCTGGTAAGTGTTACGCTGGTGATCTTTGAAAACACCTGGTCTCCTTCTGCCAGTCTTGCGCGCAAGGAAGTAACCAATCCATCGAGTGCAGCATTGCCTGTCATGGTATCGATGGTAGCATCCGGTATCGGAACAGGTATCGCCTGGTCATCTACAAAAGACAGTTGAGAGAAGCTGATCTCTTTTAAATATGTTGACTGAAGCCAGGGATAATAGACGGCTCCGTATTTGAGATTTTCGGTTCCTACTCCATTACGAAGTTGCAATACAGGATTGGAAGCATCATTCAATGCGAGTTGTCCTTCTGCCATATCGAGAATCCCAAAACGATCCTGTAAACGGCTGCATTGATCCAGCATTGCTTTATGCAAATTGCCGACCGCAGCAAAGTCAGGGAGACCTGCTCCTGTTCTCAGGGCGACACAATCAGGAGCAACAAGCAAAGTAGGTTCATCTTCTTTTTCGAGCGATTGCAATCCGCCACGCAAGCCGGTCGTATTGGTACCAAAGATCACATCGGTCGTATAATTACCGACTGTTACCACGTAGCAGGGGCCGCCGCCATTATCAAAATAATGACGCAGTGCATCAAACAAATAATACTTACGTGCATTGGCCGGTGTAACGGTAAGGATAGGGAAAGCGGGAGCCGGACCTAATTGCACGGTATAGGAAGCAGGATTGTATGCACCGCCGAATACAACTGTGTATTCCAGCAAGGAAGTAATACGTACAGGCCTGTTGATAATACTAATACCATTTGCATCCGTTGTCAGTTCGGTATGACCGATAAAAGCCGGAACAGCCGTAGCAACAGCTGCTACTGAAGGCGGAAACAAGGGGATCTCTTCTACGAACACCCCGGGAGTTTTATAATCCATGATGAAGTTGCTTTTTATAGTGAATGGTCAATGGTGAATGATGAATTATGGAATTATGAGTTATGAATTATGAATTACCAATTTCAGAAGAAATACCTAACTATATCTCCGGAGCCCCAATTCATAATTCTTAATTTTCCCTCACGATTCCTGCATTTTATGACTGAAGCGCAATACGATAAATTCAGCGGGGCGAACAACGGCCATTCCTATTTCCACGATCATGCGGCCCTCGAGAATATCCTGTGCTGTCATTGTCTGGCCAAGACCCACACGCACATAGAAAGCATGTTCGGGCTTGGCGCCTGCCAATGCTCCTGCCCTCCATTGAAGAATGAGGAAGTTTTCGATCATCGCGCGCACTTTTGTCCAGGTATTCGCATCATTGGGCTCGAAGACAAATGTTTCACTCGCTTTCTTTGTCGATTCTTCCACCATGTTAAAAAAGCGGCGTACACTCACATAGCGCCATTCGTTGTCGTTACCTGCCAGCGTACGCGCACCCCATACCAGTATTCCTTTGCCGGTGAAGGGACGGATCGCATTGACCGATTTGCCGGTGACATGAATGTTCAGGTTTTCCTGTTGGGAATCATCCAGTGATACAGTCGGGCGATCCACAAAACTGAGGCTGACATTTGCCGGCGCTTTCCACACACCACGTGTAGAATCGACCATGGCATATACACCAGCGATAGCACTGCCTGGGGGCAATACGATCGGCAATGAAGCAATCGAATTTTTTATCTGGTGATAGAGTTGATTGGCCTGGTGATAAATAGAACGAAGTTCATCAGCCGCATTGGCAGGGTTAGCCACCCGCAATACAGTATTGGCTGGAGCAGCTGCACCATTGAAGGTGCCGGTAATGGTTACCGCTTCTTCGTCATAATTATAAGTAAGTGTTGTTTGCAGGTGGGGATAATAGGCTGCACCATATAAAAGGAAATTATTACCGATCAATGAACGGAAACCGAGCGCTGCATCATCGATCACATTTTCACCTAAGGGAATCGTATAATCCAAATGACCATTGAATACATCGCAGATGGTAAAGCGGTCTTTCAGATCGTTGCATTGCGCCAGCGCTGCCTGGTATACCTGGTAAAAATCAGCCCGGCTTAATCCCAGTGCATCGGGGAATACCAGCAAAGTGGGTTCATCTTCTTTACCGATAGCAGTAAGACCGGCGGTATGATTGGCAAACGAAATAGCAGCGGTATCGGCACCGATGGATACGATATAACAGGGGCCGCCGCCATTGGCGAAATACAGTTGCAATGAATAATACATCCGGTAAGGAGTAGCCGGCGCAAGAGGCGCTGTTACGATCACATTCTGTCCGCCTGCATTGGTATTGACCACAGCAGTAAACGTTTCCTGCCGCGCTCCATAAATAGCTTCATACTCCACGAGGGAAGTAATGCGTACAGGACGATTGATCAATGAATCACCATTGACAACGGTATTACGGGTATACCCGATAAAAGCGGGGATAGCAGTTTCTACCTGCGCCACGGAGGGCGGGAATTTTGGCACCTCGTCGATATAAACGCCGGGGGTTTTGAGATCGCTTAGATTTAACATGATGTAGTTATTCTATGTTATAAAATTTTGAACCTGGAATTATTTTTTATTCTATGTGAAACCTATGTTCCTATGTGCCTATGTGGTAAAGATTACGCAATACAGTAATGATACTATAGCCGATTGGCGTAGGCTCACCACATAGGCACATAGGAACATAGGTTTCACATAGGGGGTTATGGCTGGGGAATAAAACGGATCTTATACACCGGGCTTAACAACCGTTTATCCCCTCCAAACAGATCATAACTCACATTTATAGTCGCATTATTATGAATATCGATAACAGCAAAACAATTTTCCTCCGGTTCCACTGCGGCCGTTGTTTGCAGGTCATCATTATTCACGCCTGTTTCATGCTGTGCAATAAAACCATTGGTGCCCGCATTCGCCTGGTTACTGAATTGGTAGACCTGTGTTTTCCCTGCAGCGATCACCTGTGTTTTTGCCAGGAAACCGCTGGTACTATACACCAGGAATCTCATCCGCACATTTCCATCGAATTCGATAAAGGACATCACCGGCAAAGAAGCAGGTGGCGCCAGTTGCCGGCCACGCATTAAACAGACCAGGGTACCATTATTGAACCGGTAATCGATCGCGTGATTGGCAAACAGGGCTTTGGTTTCCGTATCGGGCTTAATTTTTATATTCTCTGAAATAAGGTTCTGCTGAAAGAAATTATATCCGTCGTGCAGGAATTCTACACTGAACAGGCTTTTATATATTGATTTGAAACTGTCCATCGATCAATCTTCTTTCAATAAATAATCGGTTTGAATTTCCTGTACCATGGCTACCGGTTGCTCGGTAATACTATCGATCGTTACCATCCGCAGGCAATACATTACCGACGGTTGATATCTTCCTCCCTGCATCACCCATAACTGGTTGAGCTGTTCCAGGTTGACGCTTACCATTTCCAGTATTATCTTTTCAATACCCGGATCGAGGATCGGTGTATTGCTATGATCGAAAACATATTTGCGCTGGAAAAACTGGATGACCTTTTGAATATTCTGCAAGGCGATACCATAGGCGGATTCGCTTCGCAGGGCCGTAAATAATAAAGTAAGATTTAAATGAATGGCCGGGTTCTTCGCCAGCAGACCGGTACCGCTATGTACATAATTGCGCGGGTCGCGCGAAATCCTGTTCTCTTCAATATTGACCAGTGTAATAATGATATCCGCATCATTGACCGGGCTCTCGCCGCCGGCGGTCAGTATTTCACCTATGTTACCGGCTACAGCCGTAACAATAGCAGGGCTCAATTCACGTTTGATGCAATCAATTGCCTGGAAGATCATAAATAAGGTTTACAGCGCTACTATCAGGGCAAAGAAATCCCGGGCACAGGGATCACCTGTACTATACATGCTTAATCAATAACTACTTTGTGAGCTTTTCTCTTAACCGAGAATCTTTTGACGAAAACTACACGTGTGACAGAAACAAAACCTGGGTGGTGTGATTGTTTTTTAAAGGTATAGGCTTTTGTAAGTGGGGGCAATACCACTTTGTGGTAATTGTTTCGCGCAAAGGAGCAAAGGTTCGCTAAGGCGCAAAGAGAGTTTTATTAATGCCGTTGCTGGTGGTAAAGACTTTCAAATATCACACTCTCTTAGCGAATCTTAGCGTCTTCGCGTGAAACAAAAAAAATTCCCGTAGCAACAGCCACGGGAATTAAACTATTAAAATCTCAATAAAGCTAAAGTTTCAGCTTCTTCATATACACCGCATCGTCTTTCGCCGCTTCCAGCGGAGTAGTGCCATCATAGCGTTCCTGCTCAACGATAAAATATTGCATACCGCTTTTCTTTGCTTCCTTGATAATAGCAGGATAATCGATACTTCCTTTCCCCAATGTACAACTGGCATCACGTTCTGTCGCCCCTTTCAACCTGTCTTTTAAATGTCCCAAACGAAACCGACCCGGATATTTTTGCAGCCATGTCACCGGGTCCTGTTTGCCGGTAACCACCCAATAGATATCCATTTCAAAATCCACCAGCGCCGGATCGGTATTACTGATCATTACATCCTGCGGCAATTGTCCATCGATCTCTTTGAAACTATATTCATGATTGTGATATCCGAAACGAATACCATTGCTTTTGCAAATAGCTCCTTTCTTATTGAAATCATCCGCGATGCGTTTAAAATCATCGAGCGATTTCTGTGCCCCTCTCGACGGGCAGATCAGGTATTTCATACCGATCTCCGCCGCCTCTGCCGCTTTCTTTTCAAAATCCTTATCGATATTACAATGGGTGGCGATGAATGATAATCCCAGCTCATCCATATATTTCTTAAACTCTTTGTTACTCATTCCCCAGAATATTCCCTGCGGACCTTCAAAACCTTCTACCTGCTTATAGCCGAAAGAAGCGACCTGTTTCAATACTCCTTTGGGATCATTGGGCAGATCGGTACGTAATGAATAAAGTTGCAGTCCAAATTGCTTTTTGGCAAACTCATCATCTGCCTGCATCCATTCGGCAACCAGTGGGGCAAGCGCCAGCCCGGCGGCAAACCGGCTGCTGGTTTTAAGAAATTCACGGCGTTTCTGATTCATGTTTTACTTGTTAAGTGTTGAAGTGTATATTTTATAGTGTCCTTTTATAGTTGCTTCACCAGCATTTTGAAATATTACGTTAGCAATGCCGATCACATCAAAAGCCGCGATATAACTGTCTGCCATTTTTTTACTACTTACTACTACCAGCGGCAGCTTTTTATCTTTCAATTCTTTTACTTCAGTGCCGATCAGCAAACCACTCAGATAATAATAATTTTCTTTCTTCCTGGTTTTACCCAACAGGTGATTGCTCCTCACAAGAAAAGAACTGTGCAGGATATTGCTGTGAAGACTATCCTGCACTCCTTTTTTGAAATGCATGAAAAACTCTTCGTGTTCATTTTCCCCGGGCTCTTCCACATCGGCCGCAAGGATACTTCTCCCTGATAATAAGCCAAAGAATTCACCGGTCATATAGGTTTTGCAATCCACCGCATATCCATTCTTCACTGTTATATGTTTTGAATGAGTGCCGGGAAATATAAAAATCTGCTCATCACGGGAGTTGATATCGCAACCGATCAATTGTGTTTCTTCTCCACGCATGATATCGTCATTGGTCCTGGCACCCGAAATAAGAAGGATTGGATGATCAAATATTTCCGTAGCTTCTATTCTTTTAACCAGCAGATCATTCCCCTCTGTATGAATCGGCAACGGCTGATAAGGCAACTCGATGATACCTATACGGGAAGAAGCCATTCCCGAAATAACAAGCGGAATGGTTTTGAGCGATTCTTTTACCTGCGCTTCTATTGTTTGAATTTGTGTAGAAAGAAAAGATTGAAAGAACCGAACGCGTTCAGCAGCCGGTCTTCCGCTTTGTGACCAGGTTTGAAAGAAAGAAGAAATACCTTCTGCACCGGTTGTTTCTGCCAGCACCTGCAGGTTGTCTGCATTGACCAGCCGTAACCGGAAAGAAGAAGTACCCCAATCGCAACTTAAGAATTTTGACATCCTGTTTACTTTACATCTTTGATTTCTACCCGTTCGATTTTCCCTACTAAAAAAACATAGCAACAAATTCCCAGTACCGCCAGTGAACCAATAAAAATAAGTGCCGGTTCGAAGTTGCCATCCCTGACAAGATACCCAATGATAAAAGGTACGGAAACAGAAGAAAGGTTACCAATAAAATTAAAGGCACCGCCGGTGATCCCGATCAATTGTTTAGGCGCCAGCAAGGATACAAATACCCAGGTAATAGAAGCCATTCCATTTCCAAAGAAAGCAATCGCCATAAATAAGATGATCAGCCCCGGGCTATGTACATAATTAGCACCTATAATTGATACAGACAACAGCAACCCGATGATAATGGGCATTTTCCTCGATATATCCGCACTGTATTTTTTCTTTGCTAAATAATCGGATAAAAAACCGGATAATAATATACCTGCAAACGCCGCTATAAACGGAACGGATGCCAGGAATCCAGTTTTAATAAAATTCAAACCCCTGTATTTAACCAGGTATACCGGGAACCAGGTCAGGAAAAACCATAGCGAAGAAGTGATCGTAAACTGCCCGATATAAATTCCCCATAATTTGCGATGCGAAAAAACCTCTTTCAGGTTCGTCCAATCAAATTTTGGTTGACCCACAACCGTTTCTTTCGCTTTCCGGTCTATTATCCCTCCTCCTTTTTCAATATGATCCAGTTCCGCCTGGCTGACTGAAGGATGCTGAAGAGGATCGCGATAAAATAAATACCAGATAACACCCCATCCAATACCCGCCAGACCCGTTATCACAAATAATCCTCTCCAGTCCAAATAATATTGAATGGTTGTCATCAGCGGCGTTAGTATCGCCAACCCGATATACTGACCCGAGGTATAAACTGCGATCGCCGATGCTCTTTCATTATCAGGGAACCATCCCGTGACAACACGGTTATTGATAGGATAAGCCGGCGCTTCAAAAGCGCCCACCGCTAACCGCAATCCCAACAACATCGCAAATCCATTGGCGATTCCCTGCAGGATGGTGACAATAGACCAGGTAATTAAACTAAATGCATATAGTATCCGCGACCCGAACCGGTCTGTTAATAAACCACCGGGAATCTGCAATGCCACATAGGTCCAGCCAAAAGCTGAAAAGACAAGTCCGAGTTGTACCGATGAAAGATGAAATTCTTTTGTCAACGCATCTGCCGCTACCGAGATATTCGTACGGTCCATATAATTAATGACCACACTGATAAACAGGAAAGCGAGTATGCGGTATCTTATATAAGAAGTTTTCATTCCTATAGGCGATTGTGTTATCAAAGAGAAGAATTAAGAGTTATGAATGATGAATTGCGTTCATATAGTTATAAAAATATTTTATTCCACGATTCATCATTCATAATTCATCATTCCTAATTTATAATCAGATCACTGATAATGCTATCCTGAATCCCCTGTAAGCGCTTTTCTCCGGTGCCGGATTGGAAGCGCGGTTAGCCGATCGCTCATCATTGGGACCACTACCCCAACTACCGCCACGATCCACTCTTTTACTTCCTGTTGAAGGACCAGCAGGATCAATCAGCTTGCCACCGGGATAAGGGCCATACCAGTCAAGGCACCACTCCCATAAATTTCCCGGCATATCCTGCAATCCCCATGCATTGGGCAATTTTTCACCGGCATTGCGCGGGCCTGCTTTCCCCAATCGTTTACCTGAATAACCATTAGCGCTGTTGCCATTGTACCAGCCGATATTATCAAGTACACCATAAACAGGATTCACATTACCGGCGCGGCAGGCATATTCCCATTGGGCTTCTGTAGGCAATGTATATCGATATCCTTTTGGCAGGCGACCGGCAGCTTCCTCTTGCGTGTTCAGTTTATTACAGAATTGCATGGCATCATTCCAACTGACAAAATACATGGGAAGACTATCGTTCTCATTCGCCATGATCTTATCCGGATCATTGGGGTTGAACCGCATAAAATCACGAAGGGTCTGTTTGGTTCCTCCAAAATCATAGACATTATCATCATGGAGCATATCGATGACCTGTTGACGAAGAGAAAGACCGGTAACAGCTTTCCATTGACCAACGGTGACTTCTGTTTTACCCAGCCAATAGCCTTTGGTAAGTGTGACTTCTGTCTGCGGGCCTTCATCAGCTTTGCGTCCTGTTTCGGTGGAAGGACTGCCCATGATAAATGTACCGGCTGGCACCCACATCAATGGAAGTGATACAGCAGAAGATAAAGAAAGGTTCCATGATCTCCCATTTACAGGATAATCCGATGTTGATTGCTTTGACCGGGAAGTGCTGCAGCCATAGATAAAGATGGCCAGGAAGAATGATGCAGCTATAGTTGCTGCAACTATTTGTTTTTTCATATGCTAATCGTTGTCGCTATATTTTTTGCCACGGATGCACGGAATTATTTGAATCGATCTGTGTATCCGTGGCATTTTCTGAAACTTAATTTACCATTCTGCTACACTACCGTCATCATGTCTCCACAACGGATTTTTCCAGTTGTGACCAATAGCAGCCATTTTTCTTACCTGCTCCTCGTTGATCTCAATTCCCAATCCCGGCCCCGCAGGAATTTTTACATATCCCGCTTCATAATTGAAGACTGATTTATCCTTTAAATAATCCAGCAGATCGCTTTCTTTATTATAATGAATACCCAGACTTTGTTCCTGTATAAATGCATTATGACAGGTGGCATCTACCTGCAAGCAAGCCGCCAATGCAATCGGGCCTAAAGGACAATGTGGCGCAACCGCTACATCGAATGCCTCGGCCATGGAAAATATTTTCTTGCATTCGGTAATACCACCGGCATGCGAAAGATCGGGTTGAATGATATCTGCATATCCATCGACCAGTAAATTCTTGAATTGCCAGCGCGAAAACATCCTCTCCCCCGTAGCGATCGGGATAGATACATGCTGAGCGATCTCACGCAACGCTTCGTTATTCTCCGGAAGAACCGGTTCTTCAATAAACATCGGGTGAAATGGTTCCAGTTCTTTCGCCAGTATCTTTGCCATCGGTTTGTGTACGCGACCATGAAAATCGACGCCGATACCAATGGACGCTCCCACTGCTTCGCGAACAGTGGCGACCCGCTGAACAGCCTGCGTGATCTTATCATACGAATCTACGTATTGCAATTCTTCCGTCGCATTCATCTTAACAGCCATAAAACCTTTTGCCACCATTTCTTTGGCCGCAGCGCCTGTTTCGGATGGCCGGTCACCACCGATCCATGAATACACTTTAATGCTGTCCCTGCATTTGCCGCCGAGTAACTGGTAGACCGGTGCGTTATAGAATTTTCCTTTGATATCCCAGAGGGCCTGGTCAATACCGGCGATAGCGCTCATCAGTATCGGGCCACCGCGATAAAAACCTCCGCGGTACATCGTGTTCCAGTGATCCTCGATATCCATAGGATCTTTGCCGGTCAATGATTGCATCAATTCTTCGACGGCTGTTTTCACGGTAGCCGCCTTTCCTTCAATTACCGGTTCACCCCAACCGGTAATACCTTCGTCTGTCTCTATCTTTAAAAAAAGCCATCGCGGCGGCACGGTAAAGAGTTCATAGCTTTTGATCTTCATAACAAATCAATTATTGGTTGATACTGCTTTGACAAATTCGGCTGCTGTACGGGCCAGTTGCGCGAGGTATTGATCATTGATTTCTTTTTTGGTATCCACCAATGCACTACCGATCCCTGCGGCTATAGCGCCCGCATCAAGGAATGCGCGGACATTCTGCAGGTTTACACCCCCGGTTGGCATCAGCGGAATATGCGGCAACGGCCCACGGATATCTTTTATATAGTTAACCCCTACAGAAGCCGGGAATATCTTGACAATATCAGCTCCGTTTTGATAAGCCGTTACTATCTCGGTAGGTGTAAAGGCCCCGGGAATGCTTATACTATTTCGTTGTTTGGTTGCCTTGATCGTTGCGATATCCAGTGAAGGAGAAATAATGAACCTGGCACCTGCATCGATCGCTGCGTTCGCGGTAGCTGCATCGAGAACAGTACCGGCTCCTATCCATAATTTATTATCCATGCGATGCGACAATTCACGGATCGATGATAACGCATCGGGCGAATTGAGTGTGATCTCGAGTAAGCGGATCCCTCCCTCATATAAAGCGCCGGCGATCTTCAGTACATCAGCAGGCTGCGCTCCCCGCAAAATGGCTACAATTTTATGTTCCCTGATTGTTGATACGACCGGCATGGCTTTAATATAGGTAATAAAGTTAATTGTTAGCAGTTGGCAGCCGCATTCATTTATTTGAGATTCCTGTACTAATTTACTTTACTCCTGTCATTCGCTAGTACCTGCATTTCGAATTATCTGCTTTCATGAAATAGGTCTTATAATTTTTCGCCTTCGGATCCATACAACCCACCAGGTCGAGTATTTCTATGTTTTTAAAATCAACCGGGTGGCTTTCCGCCTGCAATGCAATAAATCCTTCTGTTAAAGGAGTATTCGCTTTACTGATCCAATAGTCTGCATTATCGACATGGCCCGCTTTCCAGTCATGATCCGTTCCCACAAAACCTCCGCCGATCTGTGGTTTCTCATAAGTCAATACCGTATCGCCTTCCACGATATGTTTGATAACAGAATCACCCAGTACCAATACGGTTACATTCACCCATTGATCGCCATTATATGTTTTGGAAGTGGAATTGATACAATGTTCCGGTCTTAACATGTTATACATATGCACCTGTGTACCCGGCGTACATACATTGCCGGTAGGACGTTCACCGGCATTGAGACCACCCAATAACTGCACTTCGAGTGAAACCGGGAAGTCCTGGTCAATGGTAAGACTTTGCGCCGATTGCGAATGGATCATCACACCACTGTTCCGTACATTCCAGGTAGCGCCACCGGGTGTTTGATTGCCGGTAAACCGGTACTGGAAACGCAGGATATAATAGGAATACGGTTTTTGATAATACAGGTGCCCGTATTTATCATCGAAGGTCTTATACTGGTCATAGGAAACACGCAGCATCCCGTTCTCCACGCGGAATGTATTCTTATAATTATCATTGACCTTATGCCCGGCGATCTTTATATCCCAGCCTGTAAGGTCCTTTCCATTAAATAAGGACACCCATTCTTCTTTACCTGCATTTTTTTGTGCCTGTAATTGCGGCATTATCAATAATAACAGGAGACAATAACCGATCGTACTACTGATTCTTTTATACATAAGATGAAGTTTATTTTGAGTTCAGGATCAAAGTTGTATTGCGTAATCCATTTCCGCTGGCTGTTACCGTTATCTTACCAGGCTTTGAGCCGGCTTTTAAAAGAACGGTGGAGATGCCCGCTTCTGCTGCACGGGAGGAAGGACCTGTGATAGTTGCATCACCGGTAACGGCAAAATCGATCAGTTCACTGGAGTTATTGACAATGTTCCCGTTTTTATCAATGACGGAAGCATAGACAAATACAATATCATTCTGACCTGCCTTGAGTTCTTTCCCGCTGTAATCAACATCGAGTTTTATTGCCGCCGCTTCTCCTGCCGTGGCAATTTGTTGGGTGACTACTTTTTTATTATTGATGTAACCGGTCGCTACCAGTGTTCCCGGCTGGAAAGTTCCCATTGCGAATGTAAAAGGAGGATGTTTGAGATTGGTGGAATTGGCATCTTTATCAGGATGCTGCCGCGCGATCAGTTTTCCATTTAACCGCAGTTCCACTTCCTCGCAATTGCTATACACTTTTACATTGGGATCCGATCCTGCCTGCCAGAAATTGGCGATATAGATCATGGATTTGTTAAATGTATTGCCGGCAGTCAGTACCGGGTCTACCTGGCTCTGGTAAAAATAGAAAGAGAATTTAGGCAGGCGCACCATATCCATGATGCCTGATGATTCGATATCTTCTGCATAGCCCCGGTTGTAATCAAACATCAGCCAGTTGGCATCACCGAGATCATGTCCGTATAAATTATCATTGTGCGATTCCTGGTAATTCAGCGCCTGTTGCAATAAACGTTTTTCACCCCATCCCCGTAATTGGCGCGATGTTCTTTCTTCTGCTTTGAGATCGTTGAAATCGGTTTGATTGAATCCTGCATTTTGCGCATAATATTCCCAGTCGCCATACTCGGCTGTCAGCAGCGCCATAGGCTTATCATATTTTTTCCAGTAATCAGGCGCTTTGCCATGCTGGCGCGCCGGGAGAAATACATCATACACCGTATTGCGCCAGCCCGCTGAATAGATGCCGGCAAAAGAAAGTTCTTCATGAACGATCGCATGCGCTTTTTCCATGTATTCTTTTTTCATCCCGGATTCATTCAGCGATGCTTCCCATAAAACAATGGAAGCATGATGGCGGTCGCGGTGAATCATATCATGTATATCCTGGAAACTATTGTGCTGGAAACTATCATTACCTGCAAACTGCCAGCCGGGGATGGCATCCATGACCATGATACCGAGTTCGTCGCAGGCATCGAGATAAGCAGGTGATTGCGGGTAATGGGAAGATCGGACAAAATTAAATCCTGCCTGTTTGATCTTCCAGGCATCGCGGTATTGCGCATTATCCGAAAGTGCATTGCCGATATAGGGATAATCCTGGTGACGGTTGGTGCCTCGTATTTTTATTTTTGTATCGTTAAGATAAAAGGTGTTCCCTTCGATCCTGACCACTTTTATACCTGAACGGCTTTTTTCGGTATCGGTTATTTTACCATCCTGCAATACAGCCACGCTTAAATTATATAAATAAGGAGAGGCCGGCGACCATAATTTCGGAGAAACGATCTTCAGTGTCTGGGTAAATGTTTTTGCATCATTTCCCGCTATCGCTTCTTTGCCGGAGACTGATTGCGCTACGATCTTGCCGGTCTTATCGGTCAGGATCGTTTTCACCTGTGCATTTTTAACAGCCGCAAAATCATTATTGACCTGGGTCCTGATAACCAGCGTAGCTGATTTATCACTTACATTTTCATAATGCGCAAAAACACCGCCGCCTGCTACAGTGTTGGCAGTAACTGCATCGGAGATATAGAGTTTATCTTTGGTGATCATCCATACATTCCGGTAAATGCCGCTGTAATAATTAAAGTCGAGACTTTTCAACGGTTTGCCGGGAGGGATCAGCGGATTGTCTTTATTACTCAATAAAACAAGAATGCTGTTCTCTGCACCGGTTATCAATTTATCGGACACATCGATATAAAAAGGAAGATAACCGCCGAGGTGCCGTGTAATCTGTTGCCCATTCAGGTAGACAGTGGCATCCTGCATAGCTGCTTCAAATTGCAGGGCGATATGTTTTCCTTTCACAGCAGCCGGGACAGTAAAGAATTTTCTATACAAACAAAAGCCCTGCCACTGCTGGGCTTTCTTTTCGACAGGTTCGATATTCGCCGTATGAGGCAGCGAAATCTTCTCCCACGGGATATTGCTGTTCTTTTCCAGTAAACGGGCGGAAAAAACAGTGTCGATGTCTTTTACAAATTCCCAATCATTGTTAAATAATTTCTTTTGCTGCGCATTAGTAACAATTCCGATCGTAGAACAAACTAAAAAAATTAAAAATCTTGATATCATCAGATAAGGCTTAGGTTTTAAAATGGTATTGCCACTGATGCACAGATCCGTGTATCCGCAGCAATATTCTTATACTAATTGAAATTCATTTTTATTTTACAGTACTTATAATTTCCCTTTATAAAACTCCGCTGGCACTCCCCGCACACCCGGCTTTACAGAAAACACTCCACCACTCAGTGGAAATTCTTTCAGCTTATCAGCATTCACCCAGGCTCTTGCCGTCGTGATATACAGTGTCTCCAGGTTCTTGCCACCAAATGCACAGGAAGACACATTCGGCGCTGGCACTTTTACTTTCTGAAGCAATTCACCCGTCAACGGGTTGAATTTACCCACTGCTCCGCCACCCCATAATGCCACCCACAAATTACCTTCGGCATCGATGGTCATGCCATCAGGAGAACCCGATCCCCTTGGAATTTTCACCACTACGCGCCTGTTGCTGATCTCACCTGTTTTATCATCGTAATCGAATCCCTGGATAGTGCCTGTGGGTGTATCATTATAATACATTGTCTTTTTATCTGCCGTCCATACAATACCATTGGAGATACTGACACTGTCAAGCATAAGATGAATGCTTTTGTCCTTATCCAACCGGTACAGCACTGCTCCTCTTCTACGGTTATCCAATGCCAGTGTACCTACCCAGAACCGGCCGGCCGGATCGCATTTGCCATCATTGAAACGGATACTTGTATCCGTAAGCGGATTATTGATAAGTGTGAGTTTACCTGTTTTGGTATCGATTTTCTGAATGCCGTTCTGAAGCGCCAGTAAAGCGCCACCACCCTGGATGGGCACTACCGTTCCGATCCTCGATCCGACAGGGAATTGTTTGTCTTCCTTTGATACGGGATCATAGATATGCAATGATTTGCCTTCGATATCGATCCAGTATAATTTATTCTCTTTCGGCTGCCAGATAGAACCTTCGCCGAGCATGGCTTTGGCATCGAGTACTAACTCTGCCTGGAGATCATCATGCGAAGATCTGAATGCACCAAGAAGGAGAACGCTGACAAATACACTTATTATTATAACTATCCTGTTTCGCATAACTATTATTTTGATTTCACGCGGCGGGCGCAGCGAAGCGCGGCGGCATTGTTTTGTAGGAAGATTATTTTATTTTTTCAGGAATCCCATATCTGATAACCATTCTGTAAAACGATCGGGCCAGCCTGCTACCGCCCCTTTGTTAGTAGCACGTACACCAAAGCCATGACCGACATTCGCATAGATATGCAGTTCGGCAGGAATACCGGCACGTTTATATTTTAAATATACATTGGCGATGCCTTCAGCGATATCAGCACGATCCTTATATCCTCCTACTAAAAATAATGGTGGTGAATTTTTAGCCACTTCAAACCTGGCAGAACCACCAGGATAGATCAATGCCTGGAAATCAGGTCTTGAATTTTCGCGATCAATGGCATCGGTTGCATTTTCTTTGCCGTTATCGAAG
>CAMLGR010000057.1 GCA_946479615.1 uncultured Bacteroidota bacterium
AGTACCGCGCTAATTATTTTTTTCCGGCCATTTCTCTATGACATGATGAGCTGGTGGTAAAGTGCGCAGGTAAGCATAGATCGCCTTGATATCGGCATCTTTCATTTGTCCCAGCATTGTCCAGGGCATAAGCGTATTATGTTTACCCGGATCGAATGTATACGAATGCGGATCGCGGTAACTTTTGAATTTATCAATGAATGCAGTCTCTGTCCAGTTGCCAATACCCGTTGCGCTGTCAGGAGTAATATTGGAGGAGTTGACACGGAAACCGAATTTTTGTCCCATCATATCTCCGCCTGTGTACAGGCTATCTGTAATAAAATGATCGTCTTCTGTTTTAGGTGTATGGCAACTTACACAGGCTCCAACGGCGGCCAGGTATTTACCTGATGCAATGATATCCGAAGGATCGGGTAGCTGATTGTTTTCAATCGCTGTAAACTTATATACCTGCCGGTCGATACTGGCAGGCACCTTTAATTCATGCTTTGGCAATGGATTGTTGATCGGTTTCAGTGTACGCAGGTAAGCCACGATACTATAAATATCTTCCCGGCACATTTTATTGTATTCATAATAAGGCATGATAGGAGAAAGGGTATCTCCATCCCGTGCAATGCCCTGCGAAATAGCACGGGCGATCTCGTCGTCTGTCCAGGTCCCGATACCGGTAGCTGAATCGGGTGTAATATTCGAAGAGAACAATTTTCCGAATTTCGGATAAGCCACACCACCCATGCCCCTGGTGTCTTCTTTTACCGGGCCTGCATATTGGGTAAAGTCGCGTTGTGAATGACAATGCAGGCAACTGCCGACGGTTTCGGTAAGATAGCGGCCCCGTTCTATCCGCGCTGCTGTTTGCGGATTGGTTGCTGTTTTTGCAGCAGTTGATTTCCCTTTACAGGAAGCAGCAAAATAAAGGGAGGCAGTAAAAAGACAAAGAGTGATTACGGATAGTCTGCGCAGTTTCATATATAGAAGATATTGGCATTGGTGGATATTTAACGCTGTAAAGATGTGGAAATTGTGAGCAGCCTGCAAACGGGCAGACACTCGTTAATATATCCTTTACAAATGCCGGCCGGGTAAATGTTGTTCAAGCCGGGTTAGCTGATCACGACCATATAACAGATGAGCTGCTTCCACCATTTTCTCCAGGGTGATAAAAAAGGATAGTAATTCTTTGTGTTGCCGGCGGTTTTGTTTGTAATGACGGCCATTAATCGCCAGTAACAGGCAATAGTCCATTCTTTTCCTGTATGCCAGCCAGCCGGACTGACCGCCCAGTGTATTAAAAAACAGGTATGGGTTCTCTGTTTCTTCGCGACTTAATTGCCGGGGTAAATAGGAGGCAGGATGATATTTCAATAGCATAAGATAAAGTTGAAATGAATAAAAAGATTAATTCAAAGCAGGTGGAAAATTAAAAGAAACCGGTGTCCCGGCCCGGTGAAAAGAAACATCCTGTCATGTTTTTTCCTGATTGAAAGGCGGTGAAAAAACATTCCGGTTACCCTGGCCTGGTTGTCAATCTTCTATTCAAAGACCCGGTTTGCAGCAATTGTTTTTTCCCCACTTGTGAATAAATCAGGGCCGCCGCCGCAGTTCCTGTTTTGCTATATTTGCCCGTTCATTTACCCGGGTTGATCATAGAAATGCTTGTTCTCAATTTTTGAAATCCAGATAACTGATTGACCTCTAATTTATAATATCAGATATTCTACATTTAATTCTTACATGAGTAAAAGTCCGGCCAAAGAAACCAACCTGTTTGATTATACCGAAGACAGTATCAAATCCCTCGACTGGAAAGAGCATATCCGCCTTCGCCCCGGTATGTATATTGGTAAGCTCGGTGATGGCAGCAGTCCCGATGATGGTATTTATGTCCTGGTAAAAGAGGTCATGGATAACTGTATCGATGAATATACTATGGGTTACGGCAAAACGGTGGAACTGACCATCGAAGGAAGAACGGTCACCATCCGCGATTATGGCCGTGGCATCCCATTGGGGAAAGTAGTAGATGTTGTTAGCAAGATCAATACCGGTGCCAAGTATGATAGCAAGGCTTTCCAGAAATCAGTTGGATTGAACGGGGTAGGTACAAAAGCAGTAAATGCACTCAGCCATAATTTTAAAGTAACCGCCATCCGGGAGGGTCGTGAAAAGACGGCCGAATTTGAAAGAGGCGTTCTGATCAAGGAACATAAAGAAGCAAAGACCGGTGAAGAAAATGGCACCCTGGTCACTTTTGTACCGGATGAAACGGTCTTTAAGAATTTTAAATTTCACCCCGAGTTTCTCGAGAATCAAATCTGGAACTATTGTTTCCTGAATGCAGGTCTTAAAATCATTTTCAACGGAAAGAGTTTTGTCAGTAAAAATGGATTATTGGATCTCCTGCAACGCAAGACCAATGAAGATGAGATCCGTTACCCGATCATTCATATCAAAGGAGATGATATAGAGGTAGCGATGACGCATAATAACGATTACGGGGAAGATATTTACAGTTTTGTCAATGGTCAGCATACCACGCAGGGTGGTACTCACCAGCAGGCATTCCGCGAAGCCTATGTAAAAACGATCCGTGATTTCTATAAGAAAGATTATGATGCAGCCGATATCCGTACAGGTATTGTTGCCGCGGTATCAGTGAGAGTAGTAGAACCTGTGTTTGAGAGCCAGACAAAGACCAAGCTCGGTTCTGTGAATGTGGACATCGAAGGACCAAGCATGCGCCAGTTTGTAGGTGATTTCCTGACCAAAGAACTGGACAACTATCTTCATAAAAATCCAACATTGGCAGATGCGTTGAAAAAACGCATCGAGCAAAGTGAAAGAGAAAGAAAGGAACTGGCTGGTATCAAGAAACTGGCGAATGAGCGGGCTAAAAAAGCAAATCTTCATAACCGCAAACTGCGTGATTGCCGTCTTCACCTGAATGATGATGCACCGGCTAAGAACAAGGAAGATTTTTTTGCCCGGCAGAACCAGACGATGATCTTTATTACCGAGGGGGATAGTGCCAGCGGTTCGATTACCAAAGCCCGCAATGTAGAAACACAGGCGGTATTCAGTTTGAGAGGTAAGCCATTGAACTGTTATGGGCTGACCAAAAAAGTGGTGTACGAAAATGAAGAATTCAACTTGTTGCAGCATGCGCTGAACATTGAAGAAAGTCTCGAGGGCTTACGATATAAAAATATCGTGATCGCTACCGATGCCGATGTGGATGGTATGCACATCCGGTTATTATTAATGACCTTCTTCCTGCAGTTTTTCCCCGACCTGGTAAAGAAAGATCATGTCTTTGTACTGGAAACGCCTTTGTTCCGTGTACGAAACAAACAGGAAACGATCTATTGTTATAATGAAGAAGAAAAACAGGCGGCTGTCAAGAAATTGGGCAGCAAACCGGAGATTACCCGTTTCAAAGGATTGGGAGAGATCTCCCCGGATGAGTTCGGACGGTTTATCAGCGATGAAATAAAATTGCAGCCGGTATTGCTTGAGCAGGGAGATCATATCCAGCATCTTCTGGAATACTATATGGGTAAGAACACACCTGACAGGCAGGAATTCATTATTGATAACCTGAAAGTGGAGCTGGATAAAGTGGATGAAATAATTTGATGGGCATACGTACTATATCGCATTTATTACAGTTATTTGCGCATTAGAAAAATAACCTGGTGTTAATCTGTATGAATTGCTACCGGGAGAAAACTTAATTGAAATATGATACATATTGTGCACAACCTGGCGGATGTGGATGTATTGAAAAGCGCCATTGAGATGGATGAAACCATGGCCGGAGAAGTGATACAGATCAGGGATGATTTTGCAGTAGGCCCATTAACCGGTCTCGATACAGAAGAAGGATGGAATGCACGGGTAGAATGGTGGAAGTCCCTGTTACAGGGATCACCCTACGGAGAAGACCTGGCCGGAAGTTTTGATGACCGCCAGACCGTAAAAGAGATCAAGGAAAAACTGGATGCCGATCCGTCTGAACAGGTGTGGATCTGGATGGGACAGAACCAGCATGATGTATGCAGTTATTACTGGCTGATGCCGCAATTCAAAGAATACCAGGGACGGATCATGGTACTGTATATGAACAATCTTCCTTTCATCAATGAAAAAGGACAATTGTTTTATCCTTCCTGGCTGCAGGAGATACAACCTAAAGAATTCCTGAAAGCGAAAAAGCTCTGCCGCCCCGTCACACTCAGCGAATATGAAGTAGACCCGGACGAATGGAAAAAGATCTGTGATGAAAATGCGGTGGTTAGGCAACTGGAAGGTGGTAAAAAGATCATTGGTAAGGATGAAAGCTTCTATGATACGGAAATCGTAAAGAATATAACCGGTGAATGGCAGAAAGCGACCCGTGTTCTTTCTAATACCTTAAACCGGATGAAAATAAAAACCGGTGATGTATTCCTGATGTGGCGGATGAAACAACTGATCGCCAATGGGAAAATTGAGGCCATGGGCGAGCCATCGAAGAACTGGAAAGATTTTGATGTAAGGCTGGCAGGGAAACAAGCGGCAGGGGTGACGGAAGAAGAGACAAATAATAATAAGCAGGATTGATTTATCAGCAGGCTTTTAATAATAATATTATTATTAAAAACGGTAGTAAATAATCAATAATCAATTTTCAAGACGGGAATGGGAGCGAAGGTTTATGATCTGGAAGATCGGTTAGTAGAATTTACAGCCAGGGTGATAGATGTTGTTGAAAGTTTACTGAAGACAAGAGCGGGTAATTATATTGCCGGACAATTGATCCGGTGCAGAATGGCTCCTTCTTTATTATATGGTGAAGCACAGGGTGCTGAATCCAGGGAGGATTTTATACATAAGATGAAGATTGTTTTAAAAGAATTGAAAGAAACCAGGGTTTGCCTGAAACTCATAGGGAAAAAGCAACTGATAAAACCGGTTACCAGACTTGCCGCTATTTTTAAAGAATGCGAAGAATTGATAGCAATTATCGCAAAAGGCATAGACACAGCAAAAAAGAACATTTCGAAAAAGCAAAGATCACTTGAACATTGAATATTGATTGTTGATTATTGAATATTGCGGAATAAAGTCCGGAAAAATCTAACAGAATGGCCAAAGACAAAAATTTAAGCCAGGTACAGAATAACAACAGCGGTCTCCACGGCCAGTACAAAACCTGGTTCCTCGATTATGCATCGTATGTTATCCTCGAAAGAGCGGTGCCGGCTGTAGAAGACGGGTTAAAACCGGTACAGCGCCGGATCCTTCATGCTATGAAAGAAATGGATGATGGACGTTATAATAAAGTAGCCAATATCATCGGGCAGGCCATGCAGTATCACCCGCATGGTGATGCCAGTATCGGCGATGCACTCGTGAATATGGGTCAAAAAGACCTGCTGATCGATACACAGGGTAACTGGGGTGATGTAAGAACCGGTGATGATGCGGCGGCAGCCCGTTATATCGAAGCCAGGCTCAGCAAGTTTGCACTGGAAGTAGCTTTCAATGCAAAGACCACCGAATGGCAGTTGAGTTATGATGGCCGGAAAAATGAACCTGTTACCTTACCCATGAAATTCCCGTTGCTGCTGGCACAGGGAGCTGATGGAATTGCAGTCGGATTGTCCACTAAAATTCTCCCGCATAATTTCTGTGAACTGATCGAAGCGGCGATAAAACATTTGCGTGGTAAACGGTTTGAGTTATTACCCGATTTCCTGACCGGTGGCATGATCGATGCAGCCGATTACAACCAGGGCAAACGCGGCGGTAAAGTAAAAGTAAGAGCACATATTGAAGAAGTCGATAAGAAAACCCTGGCGATCCGCAGTGTGCCGTATGGCGTTACGACCACGCAGTTAATGGAATCGATCGTGAAGGCAAACGACCAGGGAAAGATCAAGATCAAAAAAGTAACGGATAATACGGCTGCAGAAGTGGAGATCCAGATCGACCTGGCGCCGGGTATCTCTCCCGATATTACGATCGATGCCTTGTATAAATTCACCGATTGCGAGATTTCCATTTCTCCCAATGCCTGTGTGATCGTGGATCAAAAACCCCAGTTCCTGGCTGTCACGGACCTGTTGAGATTATCGGTTGATAAGACAAAGGAATTACTGGAAAAAGAATTGCAGATCAGGTTGGCCGAATTGCAGGAAAAATGGCACTATACTTCTTTGGAGAAAATATTCTTCGAAGAAAAAATATACAAGGAGTTAGAAAAGAAACACGAGACCTGGGATAAAGTGCTGGAAGCGATCGACAAGGCTTTTGTTCCTTTCAAGAAGCAATTGAAACGGGCGATTACACAGGAAGATATCGTCAAGCTGACGGAAAAGCCTGTGCGCCGTATCTATAAGCTGGATATCGACGAACTCAATGCACAGATCAAGGGACTGGAAGCGGAGATCAAACAGGTGAAACATGATCTGAACAACCTCGTGGATTATGCGGTTGCTTATTACGAGAACCTGTTAAAGAAATATGGCAAGGGTCGGGAACGCAAAACAGAGATCAGGCAATTTGAAGTGATCGAAGCAAAGAATGTTGCGATCGCCAATGCCAAGATATATGTGAACCGTGAAGAAGGATTTATCGGCACCAGCCTGAAAAAAGATGAATTCCTTTTCGAGTGTTCCGACCTGGATGATATCATTGTTTTTGCCAAACGTGGTGTGATGAAGGTGGTAAAGGTTTCGGAAAAAACATTTATCGGTAAAGATATCCTGCATGTGGCGGTATTCCAGAAAAATGATGAACGCACGACCTATAACATGATCTATACCGATGGGGAAAGCAAGATGAGCTATGCGAAGCGTTTCAATGTAACGGGTGTAACGAGAGATAAGGAATATGAACTGGCAAAAGGTGATGAGAAAAGTAAAGTGCATTGGTTAACGGCCAATGCCAATGGAGAAGCGGAAGTGGTCAGGATCATTTTAACTCCCGGTTCTTCTGCGCGCATCAAGGAATTCGATTTTTATTTTGAAGAACTGGCGATCAAAGGAAGAAGCAGCCTGGGTAACCAGGTTACCAAGCACCAGATCAGAACGGTCAAATTCAAAGAAGCAGGTAAAGCAACGCTGAGTGGCCGTAAACTTTGGTTCGATGATAAATTCGGGCGGCTTAGTGCAGAAGAAAAAGGCATTCCATTAGGGAGTTTTGAACCGGATGATAAGATACTGGTGATCTATACTGATGGTAACTATGAGATCACCGACCAGGAAATGACGCAAAAGATCGATGCGGAGAAAGTATTGTCGATTGCGAAATTCAATCCTGAAAAGATCATTACGGCGATCTATGTCGATAATGAAAAGAAACAGTATATCGTCAAACGGTTTAAAATAGAAACGACTACACTCAAGACGAAATTCTCCTTTATCAAAGAAGGACCGGGCAATTATGTAGAAGCGGTAACGACTGATGAAGAGCCGATATTAGCTGTGCAGCAGGGCAGGGGAGAACAGATCCGGAAAGCCAAATTCAAGATCACCAAAGTCGCTGAAGTAATGGGATGGAGAACGGTAGGCACCAAACTGATCGATTACAGCAAAAGTGTGCAGATGGAATGGGTGAAGGCGAAGGGGAGTGATAATCAGCCGGAGTTGTTCTGATGATTTCAATGATGAATTATTTAATAAGATACTGCTGCCAGGAGGCCCTTTATGGGCCTCTTTCTTTTTTTATACATCCTGCCATCTCAATTGTAAACAAACCAGGAAGACCGGATTCGTGCTACACCCGCTTTAAATAATTATTTGAATTTGTTGATACTCCTAACGAATTAAGTGCAAGCTATTACTCAATTGACTTAGCTATTATCGTAAAATTCTCCAATGGCCGGCGTTTAAAAACGCACGGTCTACCCGTTTTTAAACGCTTTTCACTTTTAGGGCGACAAAATCTGTTTAAGTGAACAACTGTTTGCCATCAAAGAGAATATCTTCAAAGTATAATCGTTTAAATAAGTCCGACACATGTTAAAACTGGAACCTGAAAGGTTAGGGTTTAAGATTATAATTCAGCATTTATATTAATCATTAAACCTTTTGGTATGAGAAAGCCAACTTTATGGATCACTGCCGCCTGCACAGTTTTTGTAACCACCGTTCTTATTATCGCTTGCAAGAAATCTGAATCCCGAAGTACGGCAGACAAGGGAATAGCGGGACAAGTAAGCGCCTGGTTAAACAGCCAGAAATTGAGCAGTAATGCAATTGATAACGAAAAAATCTCTACCCTTATCAATAGTCTTGATATGTCCGGGCTGAGATACGAAGAACTAAATACAAATAAGAAGTTTGTAGTTATTCCATTAAAAAAAGCTTTTAGTACTGGTCATCCTCAAAATGATAATGGAATAAATATCCTCTTGCTGAAGATGCATAAGGAGGGAAATATCGAGAAAGGATATATCGTTCAATACTCTCCAAAAGCAAGTGCTGGCAATAATTTACTTCCGCAGAATTGCTTTTATAAGATGTTCCGGAGCGAGATTCCTGAAGCAGATGGACATTTCCTGTTCCTTAATCTGAATCAAAATAAGGCGTTTGAATATACTTACAAGAATGGCGACCTGGTTGAATACAGCCGCACTAAGCCCCAATTAAAGACTACTGCAGTGAACAGTCCTCCCCAGGATCCTATTGGCCCACCTTCGATTTGTACAGATTGGTATTGGGTTACAACGACCTTGTATGCAGACGGGCATACAGAGACTTCTTCAGTATTTGCATTTACTACCTGTGTCTCCGGCAGCGGTGGAGGAGGAGAAGGCAATCAAAATGAATGCTGCGAAGGGGATGGGGATATGACCTTATCAAGCGATGCCGATCCTGTAAAATCAGGATTTGATTGTGCACCGGAAGCTACTGACCCTGTAACAGGCAACCCGACAAAGCAATGCACGATGCAATGGCATTGTAACACGAATCGCTTTCTTATCTATACCTGGAAATATTTAAGTATTGAAAATTCAAACCTGGAAAAAATTTCGGGAATATGGTTATTCAAAACTACAACCCATTCCTCGTATAGTCTTGATGGTCAATTACCACCTTGTGTGACATTCAGTTCAAGTGTAACCAATACGGTGATCCAGATCAATACGCCTAAAACGAGCAGTTTCGTTCAGTTGGATATTAATAATTCGTTTGACATTAATTGCATTCCTTTTTATTCCGCCACAACGAATAATGTGAGGGTGTCAATTAATTATGGAGTGGATGGCTAAAATTAAACAAGAAATTGTATCAATGGCCATTGAGTAATGGTCATTGATATAATTGCTTAAAATATTTGATTCTCATGCGACAGCAACCTGGTATAATTTTATTGAAACTAATGATACTGGCTTTATGCATTAGCTCTTGCGCAAGCCAAAAGGCGACTGTTCGCGCGATTCGTATTTCACATCATTTGCCTTTAAGCATCTGGAGTGACAGGCTACTGGATGAAGATAAATCCTACGAAGTATATTATTATAACGACATGACAATGTATAAATATACCTATACATTCGATTCGGTTTCAAACGGGGATGTCGTACTTGAAGAAAAGAGATATAGTTTTTTCATCTTTCAAAATGATAGCACGTATGGCAAATTCTTCGATTCTCTCCAGGGAATGTCTTTTTACAGGAGATTACCGGTTGATTCGGTATGTAAATCCAACAGCTTCGAAAATTTTAAATTAGATACTTTATCAATTTCGAAACCGGATAGTTCCTACGCGGATGGATCAGGTGACAATATAAAAATGTTCCATCCGCCAATCACAAAGAAAGATTCGCTCCGCTCTAAGATCTTCCTGTATTATAACAGGAAATTTGATGGTATAAAAGAAACGTTTACCCGGAAACTTGACCACACGGAGAATGGTAAGTTATATAAAGTGAAGATTGCATTTGATGGTATTGCTGATGCCGGCAACCCCAACAGACAAATAAGGTATAAAATGGAGGAGATCAACCGTTCTGAGACGGGAAAACTTACAGAGTATTTCAGAAACTACAAGGCAGGCAAATAGTCTCTACTTCTTTTTCCTCTTCAATCTTATCGTCGCATTCTTATCCAAATTGCTGGTAAGCCGGACTTCATATTCTTTTTTGCCGTCGGTAACGATCATGAGCGCTGTATTGGGAGGAATGCTGCCGAGGTTGTTGGCGAACATACTGATCTCGTTGTATTCACGGGTGCTGTCGATAGCGAGTACAAAATGAACGGAACGTGTACTCAGCCGTTGAGAAAAAGCCAGCAACTGGTTATTGTAAAAAACGGAGATGGAATCGCCATCTACTTCACCATTATCATAGAAGTCTACTTTCACCGAATCTGACTGCACTTCGATTTCGCTGGTGATTACGTTTTCTCTTTCTTTGAACTGGTTCTCCACAACATAATTGATCACTTTGCGCTGTCCGATATTCACGGCAGGAAGTGTATCGAAAGCCGAAGGTTTCCATACCTGGTATGTTTCTTTATATTCCCTGATCTCTTTTAATACAGAATCCTGTTTACTGGCATCGGCATTCAGGCCCAGGTTGAAATTGATATCGACACAGGTGTATTTATATTCCGGGAGGCCCACGAAAGCGCCTACAAGGTTGGAGCCTGCTTTTGCTACGCGCAACGTGGCCTGCAGGGTCATCATACAATCCACATCCATATTGGCGTTCGATCCATGATAGGTAACAGGAATATTATACAGGGTGAGCTGACGGGTGCCGGCATTGTAATTACCTTTTACCTGCACACTCCGGTAAGTATTTTTGAAAAAATAGTTGAGAACGCCTTTTACATATCCTCTTTCGGGTTGCAATACCAGCTCTACAAGATAATTATTGGCGCTCCCGCTGGTCTTAATGCTTCCTTTTCCATACCAGTAACCAAAAACGCTTTGGCTCTGGGAAGAGGCGTACAGGGAGGTAAACAATAAGGCGAACAGAAGGATTTTCTTCATCGTGTGCTAGGTTCGTCAAAAATCATGCTTATTTTAAACGAAACAGGAGACTGATTATTTCAGGTAGCGTTTCATTTCTCTTTCTACGTCCTTCTGGCGGATGGTTTCCCGCTTATCGTGAAGTTTTTTACCCCTGCCGAGGCCGATCTCCATTTTGACGAGGTTCTTTTCGTTGAAATATATGCGAAGGGGAATGAGGGTATATCCTTTTTCTTTTAGTTTCCCTTCTATTTTGCGGATCTCTTTTTTATGCAAAAGCAGTTTCCGGTCGCGGACGGGATCATGATTATTGAGATTGCCATGAGAATATTCTGCAATATGGAGCGATTTTACCCAGATCTCGCCTTTGTGCAACAGGCAATAACTATCGTTAAAGCTCACTTTACCGCCACGGATGGATTTTACTTCCGTTCCCACTAGTACCATCCCCGCTTCATATTTTACATCAATGAAGTATTCGTGCCAGGCAGATCTGTTTTTTGATTCCATCAGTTCGTATTCGCGTTACCGGTACAGCCAGGTCAGTTGCTGAAATGTTTAAGAACCGTAACGAGTTTCTCTTTTAAATCATTTCTTGGTACAATGAAATCGAGGAAGCCATGTTCCAGGATAAATTCACTGCGTTGAAAACCTTCCGGCAGGTCTTTCTTGATGGTTTCTTTGATTACCCTCGGGCCTGCAAAACCAATCAATGCTCCTGGTTCTGCAATATTCAGATCGCCCAGCATGCCAAAGGATGCAGAGATGCCACCAAAAGTAGGATCAGTGAGTAAGGAGATATAAGGGAGTTTTGCATCGCTGAGTTGTGATAACTTGCCGCTTGTCTTGGCCAGTTGCATCAGTGAGAAAGCACTTTCCATCATCCTGGCTCCGCCACTTTTGCTGATGACCATATACGGTATCTTATGTTCAATCGCATAATCAACTGCGCGTGAAAATTTTTCACCCATTACACTGCCTAATGAACCACCGATGAATTCAAAATCCATACAGGCGATCACGATATCATGACCACCCACTTTACCACTGGCTACCCGCATGGAATCTTTGAGATCGGTTTTGCTCCAGATCTCTTCCAGTCTTTTTTTATACGGTTTCAGATCGGTAAATTCCAGGTAGTCCTTGCTGCGGATATTATCAAACAGCTCGGTAAACTCGCCATCATCAAATAATATATCGTAATATAAATTACTGTTGATACGATGATGATAGGCACATTTGGGGCAAACAAATAAATGTTCGCGCAATTCCGTCATCGTACAGATATAACCGCAATTAGGGCATTTTGTCCAGAGCCCTTCGGGAGTTTCCTTTTTTTCCGAGGTTTTGGTATTGATCCCTTTCTTGATACGTTTGAACCAGCTTGTCTTTGTTTCTTCCGTTTTACCGTCTTCTCCTGCCAGGTTCGCATCGAAATCTTCAAATTGTTTCGCCATAACCTTTTTTTGAGGCTACAAATATAGGGATTCAGAAAAATATAGCCGTTATGCGCTGAAAAGGATTGCCACGGATATACGGATAAGAAAGAACTGTCCGTGTATCCGTCGCAATGAGAATGAACCTGGATTAAGAAGTGACATAAATCAAACAGGGACCAACAACTTACGGTAGTTCCTGGTCCCTGTTCAATAATTTGTAATGTGTTCTTAAAAGGCTTTTTTATCGGGATTATCCGCCATTTCGATCATGGCGGTGAGTTCCTGCAGCAGTTGGTCCTCGCTTCCATCGAATCCAACCGCTTTGAAACGTATTTTACCTTCTTTATCGATCACGAATTTGGTAGGAATGCCATCTACTTTGAATTGCTCTACCACTTTATCATCGGTATCCAGCAATACATCAAAGCTGTATTGTTTGCCGGCGATGAAATCCGCTGCATTTTTCTTTTTTTCTTCTACCCGTTCCCAGGTATCGACAAAGATGAATTTAACAGAAGGGTCGTCCTTGTACTTTGTCACTGCTTTTTGCATACCGGGAAATGAGGCTTTGCAGGGACCGCACCAGGTGGCCCAGAAATCAACCACTACTACTTTGCCTTTCAGGTCGGCGATATTTATTTTTTTGCCATCCAGGTTGAACAGGGCAAAAGAAGGAGCTGCTTCGTTCAGCATCGATTTGCGGAGTTCGGCCAGCATCTTCAACTGGTTTTCTTTTTGCAGTCCTACGATGTAGTCTTCAAACCCCGCTTCCGATTTTTTCTCTTTTACATATGCGCGTTTCAATATCTCTTTTATATCAGCCGTGTATTTACCATCTTTTACAAACTGCTCCAGTTGTTTTTTATATTCTTTCGCCGGTAATGCTTTTTCCGCCAGCAATGCATAAGTATTGTTCTGATCGGGGCTTTTACCTTCTTCGATTACAATTGCGGATTCTTTGGCAACAGCCAATCCTTTTTTATAGTTGCCCATGCGATATAATACCATCGCATAGGTATCGCCGAACATACCATACATTCCCTTACGGTTATCGTCCCATTGTTTTTGGGTAAATGCATCCGGCTTTGGAGATGATGGTTTTTTCCAATCGGCCTTTGTTATTTCAGTGGCGGTTCTTGCCATTTCTTCCGCATAAGGGAGATTGATACTGTTTTCCTGCATCGTCCAGGCTAAACTATTATACACCTGCGCCAGTACGGTCTTATCTTTTACGTCTGCATCGGCCAGTGCCTTTTTAAAATTATCCCAGTCATGCTCTCTTCCGTATGCGAGCGCCATATTGAGTTTATAATTCGATACTCTTTTCTTTTGCGCTTCCCATAAAGGATCGGTTTCCGTTTTAGTGACGATCTCTGTTAGTAAGGCCTGCTTTTTTACAAGATCTTTCTCGCTGTTGAAATCAGTTATTTTTTTAGTGATCGTCCATTCTCCATTAGGGAATTTCTCTTTTCTCATGTCATCGATCAGTTTGGCCTGCTGGGGTAATTTGGCGACAGTACGATAAAGAAGCTCCAGCGTTGCATAATCGCTTTCGTCTTTTAACCCATTCTTCAATAATCCTTCTATTTCTTTTTGTATAAGTGCAGGTGCTTCTTCTTTTTTAGTAGCTGTGACAATGCGCAGATAAGCGGGCAGCTCTGTCTTTTTGGATTCGGGATAGAGTGCAAATTCTTTCTCATAATTCTCCAGTGCCAGGCTGGTGTTTCTTTCTACACCCACGCTATTGCCATAATATTGATAAAAATTAGCCGCAGAGATATAGCTTTGTTTTTTGATCTTGTCTCCGTCGTACAAGGGGAGTGTAAATCCTTTATCAAAATTATTGTCCCATTTCTTATCAGCTGAAAAACTGAAGTATAGAAAATTCCCGGAGGTATCCGTTTGCACCGTTCCGGTATATTGATGATTGGATCTGGTGAGCGGGATCTCGATCGCGGTTTGTCCTTTGCTGCCGAGCTGATAGGCGACTGCTTCTACAGGCGCCGTCACACCGCTGATATCACCGCCGGGTGTGTAGGTAAATGTGATCAGGTCACCGGCCTTTGGTTTTGCTGGTGTATAGGTAAAATTGTTTTGTGCATAGGTTGCTGTAGTGATTAGAAGGGCCAGCAAACCTGTCATTTTTCTCATGTTCATGGCCTTTGTTTTAGATAGTGAAAGAAAGAATTGGAATTACTTATTTTTCAATACGGTTTCAAACAGTTTCAATATCCGTTTGTATTCATCTGTCCAGCTGCTGGGTTCGACAAACCCGTGATCCTCCATCGGGTAAGAAGCCAGTTCCCAGTTATCCTTTCCCAGTTCGATCAGGCGCTGGGTAAGTTTGACGATATCCTGGTAATGTACATTTACATCCACCATACCATGCAACATCAGCAAATGGCCTTTTAATCCTTCTGCAAAGTACAACGGTGAACTGCGCCGGTAAGCGAGACTGTCGGTAAACGGTTCATTCAATATATTAGAGGTATACCCGTGGTTATAATTGGCCCAGTCGGTCACCGACCGGATAGCTCCGCCGGCCGCAAATACATCCGGTTCGGTAAACATTCCCATCAATGTAATGAACCCGCCATACGATCCGCCATACAATCCTACATGCTTTGGATTCACACCATAGGTTTTCACGAGATAATTCACGCCATCTACCTGGTCGCTGAGATCTTTTCCTCCCATATGGCGATAGATGCCTGTTCGCCAGTCCCGGCCATAACCTGCACTTCCCCGGTAATCTATATCCATTACATAATAGCCTTTATCCGCCAGTAAATTGTTGAACATATACTCCCGGAAATAACTGCTCCACCATTTATGTGCATTTTGAAGATATCCTGCTCCATGTACAAACAGTACCGCCGGTTTAGCCGCATCAAGCACGGTCGGCTTATACAAACGGGCATAGACAGTAGCGCCATCCCTGGCCGTAAATGTGATCACTTCCGGATCGCGCCAGGCATAGGATTTAAATTCATCGCTTTGCGCTTTATCAGTGATCTGTTGCAATTTGCCACCCGGTTTATTTTCCTGTAAATAGAGTTCCCAGGGTTTGTTGGAATAGGAGTAAAGAAAAGCAATGTATTTTCCGTCCGGTGAAATGACCACATCATTAGCGCCGGTCATTGTGGTAATTCTTTCCATTTTGCCGCTGCTGATGGTCAGCCGGTAAAATTGCTGCTCCCCGGGATGTACTTCATTGGTAGAAACATAGAAATGCTTTTTGTCGTTGGACAGTACCGCTTCCTGTATTTCATAATTACCGGAAGTAAGCGGAAGAATGCGGCCGGTTAATACATCAGCCATATAGATATGAGAATATTTTTTTTCTGCCTGGAACCAATAGGTGTTTTCGTTGATCCAACCGGTACTATTCAAACTGATACCGGGGCCACCGATCCAGGCATCATCATGCTGGCGATCCAGTAATACCAGTTTACAGGAAGAAGTATCCAGTGTGGCCAGCCACCTGTCCTTATTATCCAGCGATTGAATTTCAAAAACAGCTTTACTGCCATTGGGCGACCAGACAGGACCGAGTATCAATACATCGCGGAGTGCATTCTTTTTAGTACGCTCCTGTAATTGTTTGGGATAATCCTTTACATAATCCGGCAGGTCATGCATACCGGGTAAAGAATCACTGTTTAATCTGATAACGGAATCCCTGTCCCTGTCATAGAGATAGGATTCATAAGCTCCCTGTGCAGCGCCTACTTTGGTTCGCCCGGGAATATCGGTAGTGAACCCGCTTTCGGTTACATAATTGGGAACAATTGTGTTTTTGGTATTTGCTGCAGGTTTGTATAAACGATAACTGATAAATCTTCCATCGGGGCTGATCGTTACGCCCTGCAGGTTTTTATCGTCGATAGAGATACTGCGAAGGTCTTTTTGTTTAATGGATTGCGTATACTTTTCTGTTGCCTCTCTTTTTTCTTTCCGGGAACGAAGCACTTCGAAATATTTTAACTGGTCGTTCTTTAACCAATCTTCCTGCTGGCTGCTGCTGCTGTTATTGCTGTTGCTATTACGTCCTGTAGCAGGAGTTGTACCGGCAGCTTTCAGGTTGGTAAGTTGTAGTGTTTCGCCGGTTTGAATATCCCAGGCATACAGGTTCAGGGTACGGCTGTAAACGATTTTTGTTTCTTTAAATGAGAATTGAGCATTGCTTTCGATATCGGTAGTCTGCGTAATGCTTTTTGTTTTTCCTGATTTAATATCGGTGTAAAAAATATCACCGTCTTTGCTATACGTGTATGCCGTCCTGGCATTGTTGTAAGAGACCTGGTTATCTGTCACCCGGTTTTGCCTGTCGGCTACGCTGACTTTTACCGGGATGTGATTGGTTACCGTAATGGCATACATAGAATCAGCGGGTGACTGATCGGGGTTCCAGCTAAAATAAATGGTTTTGCTATCGGTGCTCCATTGCAAAGCAGAAGGAGAGCTGCCGATCCATTTGGGATCGCGCATGATCTTTTCAACGGTTAACCCGGAGCCTGATTGTGAAAAAGTTTGGAAGCAAATAAAAAGGGATGGAATAAGAAAATATTTCCTCATAAGCAGTGTGTGTGTTTACAGGGATAAATATAAGACATAAAGTTATGGATTGGCCCCTTCTTCAGGTAAGAAGCAAGTGGCAGGTAGGGGCGAGGAGATTTGCTTCCCACCCGCTATTCCCCACTCCCCATTTTATCAGAGAAACCCATTTGTATCCCGGTGAATGATATCGGCCAGTTTTTGAGTAGGTATATCGTTCTGATCGCCGCTGAATGGATCTTCGATCTCTTCGGCAATGATCTCCAGGCTTGCCAGTACATAAAATATAAATGCCACTACGGGGATCACATAATATCCCAGTTGGAAGACATAGCCAAACGGGAGCGACATGATATAAAAGAAAATGAATTTCTTGATGAACACGCTGTAGGAATAGGGAATGGGCGTGTTTTTGATCCGTTCACAAGCCCCGCAGATATCTGTAAAAGATTGCAATTCTGTATTGAGATAGATCAATTGCTCTCCGGATATATGTCCTTCTGTATGCAATTGCTGGATATGTTTGTACATCAGGAGGGCTATTTGGTTGGGAACGTGTTTGTCTTTATCGATCGTGGCAAAAACGTATTTATGTTCATCATCTTCAAATAATTCCATCCGTGTTTTTTCACGGTGAAGATGGTTGTGAAGTGCATAGGCATAGGCAGGAATGATCTTCCTGAAAAATGAACGTTGAGATATCTGATCGGCTGGTAATATCACCGATAGTTTCATCGCCAGGTTGCGGCTGTTATTGATCAGGTTGCCCCATAATTTGCGTCCTTCCCACCAGCGTTCATACGCAGTATTGGTACGAAATACCAGCAACATCGAAATAGCAAAGCCCAGCAGTGAATGCATAACAGGAATGTTTCTGACATAATTTTTCTCCGAGAGATTCCAGTACTCCATCTCGAGGTAAGCAATCAGCCCGGCATAAATACAAATACCGATAAGCATTGGTCCGAGTTGACGAACGGTGTCAGCCTTGTGAAAACGAAAAATAAAGGTGAACCATTCTTTGGGATTGTAAGAGATCATGGATAATCAGTATAAATTTAAAATCAGGTCGGGTACTGTAAAAATAGGAAGTCTTATAGTTGGGGAGCGGCTGTTATTGAATATTCCTGCTTTTGCTTTTCCATCGTCCTGCCAACATAAAGAGGCAACCGATTATCAGTACCAGCACAAATAAGCCCGCCAGGTTTTTTGCTACGTTGGTATATCCAAGCTCGTTCACATTCACAAAATAATAAGGATAGAAACCATCCAGTGTTCCGCGCCAGAGTGCAAAAGCTGTATAGATGAGCGGGTAAATAAGCCAGGCGAATATATTCTTCCATCTTATTGCCGCGGCTGGTACGAAAATGAACCAGTATATGATATACAACAGGGGAACGATTACATGCAATAATTCATCCGCGAGCTTTTGCAAACCTTTTGGATCCCAGATATGGCGCAACAGCAGGTTGTAACCAAGTCCTACGGAAAAAATGTAGACAGCGATCGCAGTTTGTACGGATGACCGCATAAAGAAACCGGAAAATGCAGCGGGGTTAAGTCTTAGAATGGTAAGACTTATTGCTACAAGTAAATTGACCTGAATCGTACAGTAGCTGAAGTAACGGCTGGTAGTTCCCGCAATAGTTAATCCGTTTGCAGTTGCCGTATGGATATTCAGGTATAACTGAAGTCCGAGTGCAAACCAGGCCGTTAAAGCGACCAACCAGGCGAAGAAAGGTTTACCAGTTACAGGCATTGTTACACGGTTTTATATCCGGTAACGGAAGATACATTATTTATACAGGGATAATAACTGGCTTCAGGCTTGCAGCTGGCTCAGGATATGAGGCACTTTTCCGAAATCATTTGATTTATCGAGAAAGTAATCGGCTCCGAGCTGATCGCATTGTATACGGTAAGATTCATCGACATGATTGCTGATCATAATGACGCGGCAGGGTTCACCTGTTTGCCTGATCCGTTTTAAAAGGCAGATACCGTTCTTGCCGGGAGGCATATCGATATCGAGCAATACAACATCAGGCATTTTTTCATCCAGCAGGAGTGCGGCTTCAGTATATCCGCCGGCTTCCTTGATGGAGCTGATTGTTTCTACATCGTCGAGCAGGTCGCGCATCCTTCTTCTGAAAAACGGGTTATCATCAACGATCAAAACCGATTTGGTACTAACAGCAGACGTAGTCATGATACAAAATAATAAGAAATACCTGTTTATGAAAATAGGTTGATTAACTTTTGTTCTGTAGAAGTATCACTACAACAATGATTTAGAAGAGATTATGCTCCATGGCATAGCGAAGTATATCCGCATTTGTGCGCATATTCATTTTGACAAGGAGCCTTGTACGGTAGGTGCTGACAGTGTTCGATTGCACAGAAAGGATTGTGCCAATCTCGGCCACTGACTTACCTTCTACCAGTAATTTGAACACTTTCAGCTCTCTTTCACTCAGTTTTTCATGGGGAAGGCAGTCGGGGTTCTCTTCCAGACCGGTTTCTGCCAGTGTATGCGGTATATATTTACGCCCGCCCATTATCTGGCGGACGGCTTTGACCAATTCTGCAGCGGCGGCATCTTTATTTAAATAACCGGAAGCGCCATTTTTCAGGGATTTCAGGACGAGGTGATCGCCTGTGATTGCCGTCAGGATCAGGACAGGTAATGAAGGCTGTAATTGTTTTACCATTTGCAGGGCCTCCAGGATCCCTTCGATCGAAAGATCGGCAATGGCGAGATCCCATCGTTCCCAATTGATCTTTTCAAGAAATTCTTTGGCTGATGTTATTTCAGTTATTTCCACAAAAGAATATTCTTCCAGCAATATCTGCCGCACCCCACGCCTGATGATCGGTTGATCATCTGTCAGCAATACTTTCAGCATGACAATGCAGGATAAGGTAAGAAATGAATGTTCATTCGTTGGCTTGTTAAGTGCTGTAAGGGGTGACAGCATACCGGAAAATTATTACAGCCAACGGTAATATACTGTAGGGCGGGAAATCCTATCGGAGTAGGAATTGTACTACAAAAATCTGTTGTAAATGCCTTTAAATCAATCCTTTTTCTAATGCATAACGTGTCATTTCCGCATTGGAATGCATACTCATTTTCTCCAAAATGCGGGAGCGGTAAGTACTTACGGTAGTAATACTTAAAGAGAACTGGCTGGCAATTTCCGATACCGATTTACCGGCTGCCAGGAGTTTGAATACATCGAATTCACGATCGGATAATAACTGGTGATTCTCTTTTTCCGTATCGTTTTCAAATGCATCGGCCAGTTTTTCAGCAATACTGGGAGTGATATATTTTTTACCCATCCGCGCCACCTGGATGGCCTTGATAAGATCTTCATGAATCGTATCTTTTCTTAAATAGGCAGAAGCACCGGCTTTCAATACACGCAATGCATATTGATCTTCGGGATGCATACTCATAATAAGAACAGGAAGGGAAGGAGTTGTTTGTTTGATCTGGCGGAGTGCATCCAGGCCACTGCGCCCGGGCATTGTCATATCGCAGATGACAACATCCCATTCTTTGGTGATGGTCTCCTTGATCAGGGTTTCGGCATCGCCTACTTCCACGATTTCAGCAGAGGGATATTCTTCCAGCAGGAGCTGTTTAAGACCTTTTCGAACGATGGCATGATCGTCAGCTATCAGTACACGAATCATCGGGGTTCTCTATTGGGGTTTAGCAGATAATGATGGCAAGGCTGATGCCATTATTATCATCGACCATAGAATCAGGTTTCGATACTCAATTTAAAACCGTTTTTTATATTAAAAACATTTTTTTTACCAAAACACTGGTTTGACGCTAATAACAGGTGCAAACAGGTGCTATATAAATAAAAAGCCCTTCTGTGTTGCAGAAGGGCTATAAGGGTTTTACATTAATTATGCGTTCCTGTTGATACAATTCAGGTCGTTGAAGGCAACTTCCAGGCGTTTGATAAAACTATCTTCACCTTTTCTCAGCCACACACGCGGATCATAATATTTCTTGTTGGGTTTATCTTCTCCTTCGGGATTACCTAATTGTCCCTGCAGGTAAGCTTCACTCTTTTTATAATTATTCAATACACCTTCCCAGAATGCCCATTGCAGATCGGTATCGAGATTCATTTTAATAGCACCATAACCGATCGCTTCACGGATCTGGTTTTGCGGGGAACCACTGCCACCATGAAATACAAAGTAAACCGGTTTCGGTTTTGTCTTGAATTCTTTTTCGATATGCAACTGGCTGTTGTTAAGAATTTCAGGTCTTAATTCTACATTTCCCGGTTTGTAGACACCATGCACGTTTCCAAATGCAGCAGCTACAGTGAACAGGTTGCCAACCTTGCTTAATTCACGATAAGCATACGCTACATCTTCGGGTTGTGTATACAATTTTGAATTTTCCACGTCGCTGTTATCAACGCCATCTTCTTCACCACCGGTAACACCGAGTTCAATTTCGATGCTCATGCCTAATGGCTTCATGCGTTTGTAGAATTCTACGGAAGTATGAATATTTTCTTCGATCGGTTCTTCGCTCAGGTCGAGCATGTGCGAACTGAAAAGAGGTTGCTTTTTTTCTTTATAGAATTGTTCGCCGGCGTCGATCAATGCACTGATCCAGGGCAACCATTTTTTTGCCGCATGATCGGTATGCAATACCACGGGTACGCCATAGTATTTGGCAACATTATGAATATGCAGGGCGCCGGAAATACCACCGGAAATATTGGCCTGCAGTTTATCGTTTGGCATTCCTTTGCCGGCGATAAATTGTGCGCCTCCGTTGGAAAACTGTACGATGACAGGAGAATTGACTTTTGCCGCTGTTTCAAGCGTGGCATTGATCGTGTTCGTTCCGATAGTGTTAACAGCTGGTAATGCGAATTGATTTTCTTTGGCATCATTATAAAGTGCTTCCAGCTCTTCGCCGAAAAGCACCCCTGGTTTGTACTTGCTCATGTTAGAAAAATGCTACTTTTTATTGAATAATAAAGATTAAAAGAGCCAGCAATCGTTATGGGCCGCTAATATAGTTTATTTATAATTTAAAAAAGAGGGTGTTGGGAAAAACGGGTGTTAGTTTCGGAGAGGGAATTCTGAATTCATAATTAAAAATTATGAATGGTTGATTTTGTATGAAACCGATTACTCATTATTCTTTCCCAGGTTCTTTTGCACCAGCATCAGGTTTTTTTGCAGGGTATGTTTCAACTGGCGTTTGACGACCTGTCCCATGGAATGCGAACGATTGAAAATGCTGGTATGAAAATGCGCATTCAATTCTGCTTTGAGCTGGTTGATCTTTTCCGGTGTGGAAATATCATCTTTTGACATGATATCCAGCAATTCCTTGATACGGTAACGGTAAGAAGCCAGGCGGAACGTGATCAATGTACGTTCTTCGGCCTGGTACTGATCGATCGATTCTTTATTGAGATGGGAAAGACAGAGATCCACATAAGCATAATTTTCCTTGAAGAATTGCGGCAGGTATAAATTCTTTCTTCCTTCATAACATTGCTGATCGAAATCGATGGCGCGGATCCGGTATTGATAATCCTCGATATCTGGGGTAATATCTACTACAAAGTTATAGCTGCGCATATCACCGAGCAATCTTACAAAACAACGCTCATTGAATTTTACAAACTCCTTTGCCAGCCTGATCTTATTGGTATTGGGATCATTCATGATCTGTTGAATAAACAGATCGCCCGGCACACCGGCAATATGTTCTTCTACCAATGTATCATTATCGGTAAAAAAAGAAATATGGTTGGGGGAAAGAATGTGTTCGAGCTCCAGTCCATAAATACGCGAAGCATCCGCGATCTTAATATAATAATGATCGTAATTGTCGTTAAACTTATTCACGATGCGGATGCGGAACGGATGCGAATTGCCAAACGTGCAGTAATCTACCCTTGCTACATCGAGATGACTGGTAAAACTGAAATCGCCTTCGGTCTTGTGTATCGCATATAGTTTGACGAGGCCATCACGGATAAAATCCCATTCCCGTTTATCATAGATCGTTTTTTCCCATAGGGTATCTTTTCCGTTCTTATCTTTTATCGGGACGGAAAAAGTATACCGGAGCAGATCGTTATAGGATACCGGGAGCTTTGTTTCCCGTCCATGATTTTTGAGATAGGTGCGCAGGGCCTTATTCACCGGGAACATCGGTTTCTTGCGCGAAGGTTTACCAGAATCTTTATTATTCGAAAATTCCATGGGCGGAAGTTAATCTTTTAAAATAACCGGGAGCGTGTAAAAGCCGGCTTCCATACCAACTGAACATTTCACCATCTGCCAGTATGATCTTAGTGCCGGGAAGCAATGGCTGTAATTCATCGATATGCTGTTGTTGAAAAGGAAAAGGCTCGGATGAGAGAAGTAGCACTTCGCATCTTGCCTGCTTCAATCCGTCGATTGTTATTGAAGGATAGCGGCTGGCATCAGCATATATATTATCGAAACCAGCTTCTTTCATCATTGTATGAATAAAGGTGTCACCTCCAACAGTCATGTAAGGATCGCGCCAGATAAGATAGGCAGCGCGTGGCCGCCGGGCAGGGGATATCAATGTTTCAAATTCATTTTTGATTGAATGGATCAATGATAAGGCTTCCTGTTCCTTACCTGTCATAGTGCCTATAGCGAGGATCATCCAATAGGCTTCTTGCAGGGTATTTACATCACTGATCCATACCGGGTAGCGGGCAGCGAGCGCTTCTACCTGTTCTTTTACATTCTCTTCTTTATTGGCGATGATAAGATCGGGTTGTAACTGATCGATGATCCCGGGGTGCAGTTGCTTGGTTCCTCCCACACGGGGTTTGTTGCGGAACCAGGCTTCGGGATGTATGCAGAATTTAGTGATGCCAGCTACTTCCTGGTCAAGACCGAGAAAAGACAGTAATTCTGTCTGCGAAGGCACTAATGAGATAATACGCTTTGGGGGCTGTTGTAATTCGATGGTGCGGCCGGTCTGATCAGTAAAAAGCAATAGGCAACGATTTGCTGCAAAGGTAACAAGGAAAAAAAAGGAAGGGAAATTAAGAAGGAGAATTGGCCGGATCATCACCGCGCCCCCTGCTAGCTGTTAGAGGTAGATAGCAGGAGGGGGTCCGGACGATTAAAATTTCTTTTCAAGGATTTGGACACGGTGACTGATGATGGTCTTCAAGGATTTCATTGGACTTTGTTCTTCGATAAGGATTGGATGTTGGTCTTTCTGACTAGCGATACTGGATTTGGTTTTCAATTCGATACTGGATTTGTTCGGATGGTTTTTCAAGGATTGATTTCAAAAGGGTATTGGACGGTTTAAACGGTATTCGTAGGATTGGTGGTCGGAACTTTCGGATGATAAGGTTTGAATTCTCTGTCAGATGATGCATCAAAAATAATTGGCGGAACGTTAATAATAAAGAGCAAAATTGCTCAATTTTTATAGGATAATTTCCGCCGAATTTATCGTAAACCAGCGGGTTATGAATTGCGGGAAATGCCCTTATGTCGCAGGGGTTTTTACGAATTTAAACGGTAAAAATGATACCCGGATTGCTTCGGATCAAGAATCCGCAGTATTGTGCAGGTTATTTTCCCAATGCTTGGAGCACGTCATACTTGGTGACGATATGATAATTGCCGGCATCATCCTTCGCCAATACAGCGCCATTGCCTTTATGAATAAGCGGGCTTAGTTTTTCTACTGCGGTATCAAAGGCAACAATAGGTAAAGCCGCTTCGATCACATCGCCTACGGTAGAGTTTTTTATTTCGGGGTTGTCAAATACTTTTTGAAAAAGACCTCCTTCACTGATCGCGCCTACAGGTGTGCCATCATTTATAACAGGGATTTGTTCAATATCATATTTCTTCATCAGTTCCACTGCTTCGGCTACTGTTTTGTCGGGACTGATAGTGATCAGCCGTTGTGTGCCGCGGGAACTGATCACATCCTTGAAGGTTTTTACATCCAGGAAGCCGCGTTCGATCATCCATTGATCGTTATAGATCTTCGCCACATAGCGGCTGCCATGGTCATGAAAAATACAAACGACGAGATCGTCTTTTTTCAATTCATTTTTTAATTGCATCAATCCCTGCAGGCAGCTGCCGGCGCTGTAGCCGCAAAAAATGCCTTCTTCTTTTGCGAGCCTGCGGGCCATGACCGCGCCATCCTTATCTGTTACCTGTTCGAAATGATCGATGACGCTCATATCGTAGTTCTCGGGTACAAAATCCTCCCCAAAGCCTTCGCTGACATAAGGATGGACCTGGTCCATATCGATTTCACCTGTACGGAAGTATTTTGTCAATAAAGAACCATAAACATCGATAGCCCAAATCTTTATATTCTTATTTTTTTCTTTTAAATACTGCGCTGTACCGGTCACGGTGCCGCCGGTTCCGGCGGTTACGACCAGGTGGGTGATCTTTCCATCGGTTTGTTTCCAGATCTCAGGGCCCGGGGTTTCGTAATGGGCCAGCCGG
>CAMLGR010000058.1 GCA_946479615.1 uncultured Bacteroidota bacterium
TCTATGTGTCACCTATGTTCCTATGATTCTATGTGGTAAAAAACTTTCAACGCGGGGTCTGCTTCGCAAGACCCCACTTAGACCATAGGTTTCACATAGAAAGCAAGGGGCCCGGAAAAATGTTGATTTTTCCGGGCCCCTTTATGTAAAGAGAACTGTAGGCTGTTATTCTGATGGTTTACCAAACTGCAGTGCAATGCCTGCAAAGTAATTGCGGCCTGCAGCGGCATTATAAAACCTGTTGCCTGCTGCATTGATATCATTGCCCAAACTATAAGTAACATCAAAAAGATTATCTGCACCTGCAAAGAGGCTGAGTACAAACTTACCGGAGACGGCTTTTTTCCAGCCGATTCTTCCGCCTAATAAATTATAGGAACCGGCAAATTCGGAATTGGCATCATTCAATGCAATCTTATCACTATAGAAATAAGTAAGATTGGTATAAAAACCATGTTTGGTTGCTATATCCAGTCCGGCTGATACCGTGTTGCGCGCTACACTTGGCAAACTGTTATGCGAGAAATCACTGGCGCCCTGTTTGAAATCCTTATAATGAAAATCATTCCAGGTGTGATTGACCCAGATCTTTCCATCACGGATAAAACCATTGCGATGATGAAAGAGCTGGTAATAAGCCTGTGATTCCATGCCATGTTGTTTGGTAGTACCGGCATTATCGAAATAATCGGCATTGCTGAGATCCTTGCGCTGCACGATCGCATTATGTAATTGGTAAGAAAATAAATTTACTTCAACATATAAACGTTGTTTCAGCCAGCTGCTTTTGATGCCCGCTTCATAGTTGTTGCCATGTTCTGCATTCAGACCGGTGCTGATCACACTCGTAGAAGGCAATACTTCCTGCACCGTAGGAGGAGAAAAACCTTTGGAGAAACTTCCATAAGCCCATACATCGGCTACGAGTTTTTTTGAAACCGCTACTCTTGGCGCCCATTCGCTGCTATAAGTTCTTGTTACCGGTACAAATCCCGGAACGGAAAGGCGCGTAATAGTAATGGATGATTTATTAATACTTACACCAGCCGTAATGCTCCAGTTGTGTTGCAGGTGCAGATCGGCTTGTGCAAATCCTGAATAGATCCAGTTATTGATATCATCGTCGGTCAGAAGAGCGCCGGGGTTACCACTCACATTCGCAAATGTTTTGGTATTGAAAAATCCTTTTTGTCCTTCACCACCAAATAATACCTGTAAAGAAGAACCTGCAAATTCATGATCCCATTTGAACATGGTGCGACCGCCAAAATGGGGCTCTGTACGACGCTCATAATTACGGAACGTAGGATTTCTTATTTGGGAGAAAGCACCATACACGACAGATGTGTTTTCAAAATGTTCTGCCAGCCGGTATTCATTGGTAATGCCAGCTAAAAATGTTTTTTGATAGATAGCGGCTTTCGCTGCATCGGCACTTGGATTGACACCGGCAGCAGGTCTTGCTGCTTTGGGGTCAGCCGTGTATTCTGCTTTGGTCAGCGCACCGGGTGTCTGGTAATACAGGTCACCATACAAAACAGAAGCGCTGAGGCGCTGCCTGTCGCTGGCTTTGATCTGCGTTTGCCAGGTAGCAATATCACGACGCATACTGGTATGATCGCGGTATCCATCGCTTGTCTGATGAGTATATCCGAAAATATTCTGGTTATCTTCTTTACCGGCTTTTACCTGCACATTCAGGTTGTTCAGATTATAGCTACCCATGAGATAATTCACATCGACACCGGTCGACCATTTTTGTGGTAATCCATTTACCAGGATCACACCGCCGGTGCCGGCGCCATATAAACTGCCGCCTGGTCCTTTGATGATCTCGATAGAATTGAAATTATAATAACTGAGTTGATTCAGGTAAGTACTGCCGCCGGGATCGGTGAACGGAATTCCATTCCAGTACACTTTTACATTCCGTACACCAAAAGGCGAGCGGAGTGTGCTGCCACGGACATTCATGCGGTAGCTGCCGGGCGAGCGTTCTTCCATTCTTACACCGGGTGTACTATTGAGCGCGGGTAATACAGATGTGTTGCTGAATCTTTCCAGTTGCGACTGGTTGATATAATTGACGGCAACAGCGGTTTGTTTTAATTGTTTGTTTTGTTCAAATGCTTTAAGGACTACTTCACCGAGGGTTTTCGTGGAATCGGGTGATTCGGATTGTGACCGGGAGGTGAGAGAAAGGCACAGAAATAAAACGAGAACGGGTAGAATTCGATTCATAAATATTGGCTTGGTGTTTATGAGGCAAAGGTAGAACGTTTTTTCCCTAACTTCATTGCATGACGCCCCGGAATAAATTAGGACTGTTCGATCTGACAATGATCGTAGTGGGATTGGTGATCGGTATGGGCATATTCAGGACCTCTTCCGATGCCGCGAATGCAGCCATCACACCTTCTTTATTCTTTATTGCCTGGGTCGCGGGCGGACTGATCGCCTTATGTGGCGCGCTGACCTATGCCGAGATCGGCTCCCGGTTCCCGGTCACGGGTGGATACTATAAAGTATTTGCCGAATGCTATCATCCATCGATCGCTTTTTCCATCAATTGCATTATCCTGGTATCAAATGCCGCTTCCATGGCGGGCGTGGCGCTGATCGGGAGCGAATATATTTCCCAGGCGATCTTCAAAACAGGTACCGATAGCACTACCCGTGCCCTGATCGCGATGCTGCCCATAGTTATTTTCTATGTGGTGAACCTGCTGGGCTTGCGGATGAGCTCCACAGCACAGAATATTTTAATGATCATCAAGATCGGGATGCTGGTCCTGCTTATCAGTTCTATATTTTTTATTAAAGGAGATGCGAATACTGCCGTCGCTGCATCACAGGATTTCAACTGGATGGATTATATCAAATCATTTGGCGTAGCACTGATCGCGGTGTCTTTCACCTATGGCGGTTACCAGCAAACCATCAACTTCGGGGAGGAGATCCGTGAGCCGCGTAAGACGATCCCGCGGGGGATCTTTGCCGGCATCATCATCATTATTTCATTGTACCTGGCCGTCAGTTATGCATATTATAATGCGATCGGTTTTGAGAACCTCAAAACATCACGCGGTATTGCCTCGATCGTGGTAGAAAAAATGTTTGGTCCGGAAGGGCGAACGATCGCTTCCATCTTATTATTTATAGCTGTACTCGCTTATGTAAATGTGTTACTGCTGAGCAACCCCCGGGTGATGTATGCGATGAGCAAGGACGGGATTCTGCCGGCTGTTTTTAAAAAGAAAGATGAAAAAAGAGATGTGCTTACGGTCAGTCTTACTGTTTTCGCCGCGATCGGCATCATCGTATTATTTTTTGCCAAAACATTTGATGAGATACTGGGCTTTACGATCTTTTTGGATTCAATCGGCATGGCCAGTTCTGCCGCCACGATCTTTATCTTACGCAAAAGAACAAAGCACCTCGATGGAACGGGCATTTATAAAATGAAATTGTACCCGTTGCTGCCGCTTATTTTCATAGCTGCCTATGTTTTTGTAGGTATTTCTATCGCCTTCAATACACCACGCCTGGCTATGATCGGCGTCATCGTATTTGCAGGATTTCTTCTTATTTATTTTGGGATTATACAACTGAGAAAAAACAAACAGCTTTAATGGATCTATCCTATATATTGACAGAACTGGGAGAGGAGAGAGAAAATTATTTTAATGCGATGTCTCCCCCGATCATGCAGACCAGCAATTTTGTTTTCCGCAAAGTGGATGATCTGTCCAAAGCTTTTGAAGATGAAATGGGCGGTTATTTATACAGCCGAGGTCTCAATCCTACCGTAGATATTCTCCGGAAAAAACTGGCCGCTCTGGATGGAGCAGAAGATTGCCTGGTATTTAATAGTGGCGCTGCTGCTATTTTTGCCGGCACACTCGCAAATGTAAAAGCGGGTGATCATATTGTCTCCGTACAAAAGCCCTATACCTGGGTGCAAAAAATGTTTGAAGTGATATTGCCACGGTTTGGTGTCAGCACTACTTTTATTGATGGAACAAAAATAGAAAACTGGCAGAATGCCACCCGATCATCCACTACTTTTTATTATCTCGAATCGCCCAATAGCTGGGATTATGCTATCCAGGATATTGCAGCCGTAGCCACATTTGCCAAATCAAGGAATATTACCACGCTGATCGATAACAGTTATTGTTCTCCGCTTTATCAGCAGCCGATAGCGATGGGTATCGATATGTGTATGCAAACGGCTACCAAATATATCAGTGGGCACAGCGATACATTGGGTGGGGTGCTCACGGGCACACATGCGATGATGAAAAAAATATTCGACAGTGAATATTTAAATATCGGTAGCGGTATTCAACCTTTCAATGCCTGGTTATTGATCCGTGGTCTGCGTACCATGCAGGCGAGACTGGACCGTATCACTCGTTCCACGAAAGAAGTAGTGGCTTTTGTAAAACAGCATCCGAAAGTGGAATCGATCCTGTTTCCTTTTGATGAATCTTTTTCACAATATGAACTGGCCAAAAAGCAAATGAGCGGGGCCTGTGGTTTGTTCACTTTTGTTATCAGGACAAAAAAACGGGAGGAGATCGTTCGTTTCTGCGAGCAGTTGCAACATATCCTGATGGCGGTCAGTTGGGGCGGTCATGAAAGCCTGGTCATACCCAAATGTGCCGGTATCAAACCAGCCGGTTTCGATCCTGCCAATCCCGAACACCGTTATATCCGGATGTATGTTGGATTGGAAGACCCGGCTTACCTTATCGCCGACCTTGAACAGGCGTTTGCTTCTATGGAGGGATAGCCCGGAATCCTGTACAGGAATTATCGAACGGAATGGGCAGACAACCTGTTTTCCGCTATTTTTGCCCCATGACACTCAGATGCATACAACTCAGTTTCTGCTTATTATTATTTACTGCTTGTTTTGCACAACCGGGTTCTACAGGAACCGGCGAAAAATGGGACCTGCGCAAATCTGTGGAATATGCACTGGAGCATAATATTTCGGTACGACAAGCCGATGTGCAGGCACGGATTTATGCATTGACTTACCAGCAAAGTAAGCTGTCGCAATATCCTTCTCTTAACCTTCAGAATAATGCGGGATACCAGTTCGGTCGTTCTATCGATCCTTCTACCAACCAGTTCACAACCGATAAGATCTTATTTGCGAATCATAGCGCCAATCTCAATTTTGATATATTTAACTGGTTCAGCAAAAAGAATACAACTGCTGCCAATAAGCTACAGGCGGAAATGTACCTGGCAGGGGCGGAGAAAGCAAGAAATGATATTGCATTGAATGTGGCGAATGCTTATCTGCAAATATTGTTAAGCGCCGAACAGATCAAAGTGAGCGAGGTGCAGGTAAAACAATCGATCGAGCAATTAGGGATCGTTCAAAAACAGGTAAAAGCAGGCTCGCTCCCTGAATTGAACCAGGCTGAAATAGAATCGCAACTGGCTACCGATAGTTCTGCATTGATAACAGCTACTTCCAATTATACATTATCCGTTCTCCAGTTAAAAGCATTATTGAATATACCGGCCGACCAGGTATTTGAGGTAGATACACCACCGGTCGACCAGATCCCGGTTGAATCATTAGGTGAGCTCGAACCTGCCGCCGTATATCAACTGGCTATAGCCAACCTGCCACAGCAAAAGATCAATGACCTCAACCTGCAATCAGCTATTAAAAATGTTGCGGCTGCCAAAGGAAGATTATATCCTTCCTTATCTTTTTTCGGGCAACTCGATACCCGCTATTCCAATGCGCAAAAAATATTGGGTAAGGATTATGTAAGTACGCTGGTGCCTATCGGGCAGGTAAATGTTTCGGGAACGCCTTATACCGTAACCACTATCAACCCGCAACTGGTACCTACCGGTTATGATAAGAATACATACTTCAGACAGTTGAATAATAACTTCAGCCAGGCAGCAGGGCTGGCGCTGAATATTCCCATCTTTAATGGAGGTACAGCGAGGATCAACTGGCAGAAATCCAAACTGAATGTTGTCAATGCGCAATTGCAAAAAGAAAGCGGCGAACTGACACTCAAACAGGATATCTACCAGGCGCATGCCAATGCAGTGGCGGCGATGGAAAAATTCAATGCCACAAGAAAAGCAGTGGAAGCATCCGAAAAAGCATTCAATTTTGCTACCAAGCGTTTTGAAGTAGGGTTGCTGAATACGCTTGACCTGATCACCAATCAGAATAATCTTTTCCGTGCCAGGATCAATATGTTGTCTGCACAGTATGATTATATTTTCAAAATGAAATTGCTTGAATTTTATAAAGGACAGGGTCTGAAACTCTAAACACCATCAGGATATGAATAAAAAATTGAAATGGATACTGATCATCATGGCCATACTACTGGTCCTTTTTGTTGTAATGAGAATGATGGGTGGAGATAAAGGAGTGGAAAAGGTATCGGTAGAAAAAGTATCGCGTCGTACGATTATTGAAACCGTTACCGCCAGCGGACAGATCTATCCTGAAGTAGAAGTAAAGATCAGCCCGGATATTTCCGGTGAAGTAACCGAGCTGAATGTGCAGGAAGGCGATAGTGTAAAAAAAGGGCAGGTGCTGGCACGGATCTATGCAGATATTTATGCGCTGCAAAGAGACCAGGCTTCTTCGCAGGTCAATCAATCACAGGCAACGGTTGCCAACAGCGAAGCAGGCCTTGACGCATTGAATGCAAATCTTTCACAGGCTAAACAAGCCTATGACAGGAACAAAACCTTGTTTGATCAGAAAGTAATTTCAAAAGCCGAGTTTGAACAATATGAAACTACACTCCGTTCGGCACAGGCAAATTTCAATGCGGCTCAGCAGAATATCAAAAGCCTTCGTGCCAATGCACAGGTGGCGCAAACCGGTTTGACAAAAGCCAACAAAGACCTGGGCCGGGCTACCCTTGTATCACCTATGGATGGAGTGATCTCTTCGCTCCAGATCAAAAGAGGGGAGCGTGTAGCAGGTAATAGTTTTAATATCGGTACAGAAATGATGACGGTAGCTGATATGAGTGTGCTGGAAGTAAGAGTGGATGTAGGGGAAAATGATATTGTCAAAGTAAGTATCGGCGATTCGGCTGATGTGCAGGTAGATGCTTATAACAGCCGTAAATTCAAAGGTATTGTTACACAGATCGCCAGCAGTACCAAGGCAGCTACTGCTACTACTAACGATGTAACGAATTATGAAGTAAGGATCAGGTTGAATGCCGATACATATAAAGATCTTATCGATCCTTCCAAACCAAAGAAATTTCCTTTTCGCCCGGGGATGAATGCAAGGGCGGATATTAAAACACAACGCAAGGATAATGTACTTGCTGTACCGATCGTAGCAGTGAATGCCCGTGTAAAAAACAGTGATCAGAGCATTGCTGATAAGAAAAAAGAATCGGAAAAAGCCAAAGAAGGACAGGATAATAGCCAGGATGATAAAGCAACAATGGATAGCGATGACCTGGAAGAAGTGGTCTTTGTAGTACAGGCAGATGGAACGGTGAAGAAGATAGTAGTGAAATCGGGTATACAGGATATCAATTATATCGAGATCAACGGTGTGCAGGAAGGCGCTGATGTGGTAACAGGTCCTTACACAGCGATCAGTAAAACACTGAAGAACGGAACAAAAGTGAAAGTGGTACCAAAGGATAAGTTGTTTGAAACGAAATAGGATGGTGAATGGTCAATAGTCAATGGTGAATAGTGAATGGTGAATGGTCAAAAGCAACAATTTTTAAATAACTGGTTTAACTATTCACTATTCACCATTGACTATTGACCCTTCACCCCTTTAATTTGCAAAATCTCATTTGTGGCGAAGTCATTTGGAATAATAGGAAGCGGAAGCTGGGCAACGGCGTTGGTAAAAATTCTGACGGATAGAAAACATTCGGTTAACTGGTGGATACGTAATGAGCAAAATATTGAACATATCCGCCAGCGTCATCATAATCCCTCTTATCTCTCTTCAGTCGAATTTGATGTTTCCCTGCTGAATATGTCGGCCGATGTACGCGAAGTCATGCGGTCATCCGATACACTCATCATCGCGGTGCCTTCTGCTTATATTGAAGAAAGCCTGGGCCATCTCGATAAAGCCGATTGGGAAGGGAAAAAAGTGGTGTCGGCGGTAAAAGGAATCTTGCCTGAAAAAAACATCTTACTTAATTATTATTTGCAGCAAAAATTCGATGTCACACTGGAAAATTATTTTGCTGTACTTGGTCCCTGTCATGCAGAAGAAGTAGCGGAAGAAAAATTATCTTATCTCACTTTTTCCGGGACAGATATTACCGCTGCCTCTTCCATTGCCTCTCATTTTTCAACGGATTATATCAACCCGATCGTGAATCACGACATATTCGGTGTGCAGTATGCAGCCGTATTAAAAAATATCTATGCATTGGGCGCCGGTATTGCACATGGATTGGAATACGGCGACAATTTCCTGAGTGTATATATTGCCAATGCGGCGGATGAAATGGCGGTCTTTCTAAAACAATTCGGCGCCGAACACATTGTAGTAGGCGAGCATGAAGAAGGAGAGGATCCTGTTACCCATCGCAAGAGCCCTAACTATGCGGCTTCTGTGTACCTGGGTGATCTGCTGGTAACCTGTTATTCTTTATATAGCCGTAACCGGATGTTTGGCAACATGATCGGTAAAGGATATTCTGTCAAGGCCGCTAAACTCGAAATGAACATGGTGGCGGAAGGGTATAATGCGGCGAAATGTATTCATCTCATTAACAACTCTATACAGGCATCTATCCCGATCGCCGAGACTATCTATAAAATACTTTGGGAAAATGTTAAAGCCGCCGAGGGCTTTAAACGCATAGAACAGGTGATGGTCTGATATATAAGCCTTGCAGTGCGTAGATAATGTCGTAAATTGTTAGTGCAACGCTGTAAATCTTAGTATATGCCTTTCTCCTTTAACGGTTTTGGACCTTCAGCAATCCTGGTCATGATAGCCTGCCTGGTGATATCGGAGATGTATAAGAAATACAAACATCGCCGCCAGCACCAGTCACAGCACTCTCATCATACTACTCATCCGTAAAAAGATCAGCCGCTATTCCATCGGCCATTAACTTTCCTTCTTTTGTCAATCGTAAAAAATGGTCTTCTAACCTCATCATTCCTGCGTCTATATACTTCCTGCTTTTCGAAAGTAATTGTTCTGCTCCTTGTCCGCTGCTCACTACTCTCTGCAAATCGATCCCTTCCATCGTCCGCAGTGAGATCATGATATATTCGTTCGCTTTTTGTATGGGTGTCAGTGTTTCTTTTTCAAAAGGAATGATGCCTTTATTGATTGATCCGATGTATTGATTATTATTAGCGATATTCCACCAGCGGTTATTGCCATCAAAGGAATGCGCAGACGGACCAAACCCGTAATAGGAAACACCGCGCCAATACGATGAATTGTGTTTGCTACGCCAGCCCGGTTTGGCAAAATTGGATATCTCATAATGTTCATACCCCGCTTCTTCCATCCATTTCATCAATAAGAGAAATTGTTCGGCCTGTTTAGCGGGATCGACAGCCGGGCTTTGCTGTTGCCGGATCATTTTATCCAATGGCGTTTTCGGTTCTACTGTCAGGGCATAACAGGAAAGATGGGGAATGCCCAGTGCAAGGGCCGTGTCCACATTCTGTTTCCATTTTTCATGAGTGAGTTGTGGTGTACCATAAATAAGATCGATGGTGATATTGGAGAACTCCCGGGTAGCCAGTTGCAAACTTTCCATCGCCTGTCGGACAGAATGAGCGCGGTTCATCCATTCCAGGTCCTCCGGGAAGAAACTTTGCACCCCAATGCTCAGCCGGTTGATGCCGGCACTCTTCCAGGCCGGCAGTTTTTCAGCACTGATATCATCGGGATTTGCTTCCAGCGTGATCTCGGCATCATTCGCCACCGGGAAAAGAGACCTGGTTTTTTCGATAATACTACGGATTTCGGTTTCCGTACATAGACTGGGTGTGCCACCTCCAAAATAAATGGTTTCGACCGGTTCCGGAGATAATTGACCGTTATCAACGGCAAATAGCTCCATCTCTTTCAATAAAGCCGCAATAAATTCGTTTTTATATCGCAAAGAAGTCGAAAAGTGAAAATTGCAGTAATGACAACGTTGCTTGCAAAAAGGAATATGAATATAGATACCAGCCAACCCGTTCGTGATTTAATGAATATTTTTATACCAAAACTCCTTAACAGCCTTTGAGGCGGGACCGTGGATGAATAAAATACAACTGCAAATATCGGTACTTGTTTTCTTACTGCTGCAATTGCAGGCGTATGGGCAACGCACTACCTATCCTTTGCAGATACGGGGTATTGATAAAGATTCTGCTTTTATCGTGAATGAACTGGGTGTGCCGGTAAGTTTTTCCAACCGCAACGATTGTGTTATTTACATGAATAAGCTGCCGGATAATTTATTGGCCAAAGGATATGTAACCGCCTCGATCGATACCATTCTTTTTGATTCGGCTGCTGCCAGGCTGGTATTATTTACGGGTAACAAATATCAATGGACCAGCCTGACGGCCGGCCAGATCGATCCCGATGTACTCGCCGCAGTGGGCTGGCGGGATAATGTCTTTTCCGGGAGACCCATGGATTTTGCACAGGTAAAACAATGGCAGGATAAGATTTTATTATACATGGAAAATAATGGCCATCCTTTTGCCAAAGTATATTTCGACAGTTTGCAGATCGATAGTGAAAAAGTAAGTGGTCAGCTCAAACTGGAACAGGGCCCTGCGTATAAGATCGACAGCATCCGCATATTCGGAGATGTGAAGATCTCCAATGAATTCCTGCAACGGTTTCTTGATATCAGGAACGGAAGCGTTTTCAGTAAAGAAAAACTATATCGCATCAGCCGGAAAATGCGGGAGCTTACTTATGTGGAAGAGCAATACCCGGCAAAACTCGTATGGTTGGGAACAGGTTCCATTCTTGAAATGTACCTGAAACCAAAAAAGAGCAGCCAGGTAAATGTGCTGATCGGTTTTTTGCCAAACACGGACCAGCTTTCTTCCAAAAAATTATTGGTAACGGGTGAAGCCAATCTCAACCTGAAAAATGCATTGGGAGCAGGAGAGACAATTGGGCTTAACTGGCAGCAATTACAGGTAAAATCACCGCGTCTTAATATCGCGTTTCAATACCCTTATCTTTTTAAAACACCGGTAGGACTTGATTTCTCTTTCAACATGTTTCGCAAGGACAGTACTTTTCTGAATGTGAACTTCCAGTTGGGTGCACAATATGTATTAAGCAATAATCAATCGGGTAAACTATTCATCCAAAAATTCCAGACCATCCTCAATGGCGCGAATAAAAACTTTGTGCTGCAGACTTACCGCTTACCGGATGAAGCAGATGTGAGCACGACCAATGTGGGTATCGATTATGAATATAATAATACCAATTACCGGTTGAACCCGACAACAGGAAATGAATTTCATATTATAACTACAGCAGGTACCAAGAAGATCGGCAAGAATTCGGAGATCATGGAGCTGAAAGATCCGGGCAATCCATCGTTTGACTTTGCATCTTTATACGATACGGTAAAGCTAAAGACCTACCAATTCAGTGTAAGAGGAACGGTGGCTAAATATTTCCCTTTGGGCCATCAAAACCGCAGTACGATCAAAACGGCTATCAATGGTGGACTTTTGCAAAGCGCTAAAATATTCCGGAATGAATTGTTCCAGATAGGGGGATATAAATTATTGCGCGGGTTTGATGAAGAGAGCCAGTATTTATCACAATATGTGATTGCAACAGCGGAATACCGGTACCTCGTCGGACAGGATTCTTATTTCTTTCTTTTCACCGATGGCGGATGGGGGCGCAACAACAGCCAGAATGCGAATGTGAGTTATATTTATTTCGGAACAGGGATGGGGCTTGCTTTTGAAACCAAAGCAGGTATTTTCAACCTGGCCTGGGCGGTAGGAAAAAGAAGCGACCTGGAATTTAACCTCCGGCAATCGAAAATCCACTTCGGCTTCCTCAGCTACTTCTAACCTCCGTGGTTCTCCGTGTCTTCTCTGTGGTATATGCCCAGTAAGAGAGCTTCTATTCATAAGTTCTGAATACTTTAATCTGAGATATTACTACCGGAGTTATACACAGAGAATCACACAGTTTTGAAGATGGCTGAAAAATCATGCGAAAAAAGAAACCTGCTTTGACAAACCATCTGTTATTTTGCATTCTAAATAATTTTACTTGTTCCGTTCTCTCTTATTATTTCTTATTGCGTTATTATTGGTAGTGCCTGTTTTCTCTCAAACTGAGCAGGACACTGTTATTGTTGATCCACCGGCACCCACCCAGCCGGACACTACTGTAAAAAGAAACACCCCACCGGTACAGGAAGCGAAACCCATCGTTACACAACAAGCACCGCCACCGGTAACGGATACAACAATTGCTATAGATACCATGGCCGTCGTAGCACCCGAAATTCCATTGGATTCAATGTCCAGGCGCCCTCTTTTTGCTGGTAAACCATGGAACAGGATGGATAGTGTTCCGTTAACCGTGCAGATATTGCAACATCATCCTTTTTATGATTTTACATCAAAGCCGGCGGTAGTACATGCGGTCATCAGGCAGGTGGAGGGGAAGGAGGTTATGTTTTATGCATTGGCCGGGTTCTTATTTGTATTTGCCCTGATCAGGGAAGGATTTGGAAAATACTTCAGCGACATGTTCCGGGTCTTTTTCCAGTCTTCGATGAAACAACGGCAGATAAGGGAACAACTGCTGCAATCACCTTTACCCTCTCTTATTTTCAACATTTTCTTTTTCGCCAGTGCGGGTTTATATCTCGATTTTGTATTGCAGCATTTTAATATCGCACCAGTCGATAATTTCTGGTTATTATATCTCTATTGCTGTATAGGACTGGCTGTTATTTACCTGGTCAAATTTATCGGGTTAAAGATCACGGGCTGGTTGTTTAAAATGAGTAAAGCAGCAGATTCTTACATCTTCATTGTGTTCAGTATTAATAAGGTAATGGGTATTTTCCTCCTGCCTTTTCCGGTTTTCCTCGCGTTTACCGGTGATCCGGCCTATACAATTGCGATGGTGATCTCGTGGTGTGGTGTGGGAGCGCTCTTATTATATCGTTTTATTTTAGGCTTTGCTACTATTCGTAATGAGGTCAGGTTCAATCTATTTCACTTCTTTTTATATCTATGTGCCTTTGAGTTGGCTCCGCTTTTGCTGATTTACAAGCTTTTACTCTTAGTATTCTGATCAGAAAAACCTACCTTTGCACACAACTTTAGCCGATCCACAACATGGTAAAAAATGGGGTTAAAAAGGCCGACGTTCAGGCCAAAACGATAGAAAAGATACTGATTACCCAACCGAGACCGGAAAGTGATAAGTCGCCGTACTTTGAACTTTCACGGAGGTACAATGTGGCATTGGAATTTCAGCCATTTATTCGATTGGAAGGTATCCCGGCGCGCGATTTCAGGAAACAAAAGATCGAGATTGCCAATTATACTGGTGTGATATTCACCAGCCGGAATGCTATTGACCATTTCTTCCGCACCTGTGAAGAGATGAAAGTGAGCGTTTCACAAGATACCAAGTACTTCTGTATCACAGAGGCAGTGGCGCTTTACCTCCAGAAATTCATTTTATACCGTAAACGCAAGGTCTTTTATGGTACCGATGGTACGAATAAAAGCATGTTTGATGTGATCAATAAGCATAAAAGCAATGAGAAATTCCTGTATGTATGCTCGGAAAACCAGCAGGATAACGAGATCGTAGGATGGCTCAAAAGCAATGGCTGCGAGTTTGCACTGGCTTTTATGTACCGCACCCAAAGTAATGATGTAAAAGAATTGCTGACACAGAACGATTTTGATATCATCTGTTTCTTTACGCCCAGCGGTGTAAAAAGTTTGTTTGATAATCTTCCTAAATTCAAGCAAAATGGAACAGTGATCGGTGCTTTTGGAAACAATACTTCAAGAGCGGCAGAAGAAGCAGGTCTTACCTTGGAGATTAAAGCTCCGCTGCCACAGGCGCCAAGTATGGTAGCCGCACTGGAAAAATTCCTCGCTTCCGCACTGGGAAAGAAATAAAATAATTCATTGAATGATAGAAAAGGTCCTGTATATATACAGGACCTTTTCATTTATAGTACTCCTTATATGGTAAGATTACGCCAATAAGCTTTTTTACCACATAGGCACATAGAAATATAGGTTTCATATAGATATTACTGGATTAAACGAAATTTGTTGAATGCATACACATACCAATCATCTCATACACGAGACCAGTCCTTATCTTTTACAGCATGCACATAATCCTGTTGACTGGAATCCCTGGTCGGAAGAAGCTTTGCAAAGAGCCAGGAAAGAAGATAAACCCATACTGGTGAGTATTGGTTATGCTGCCTGCCACTGGTGTCATGTTATGGAAAAAGAAAGTTTTGAAGATGAAGCGACTGCGACCATCATGAATGAACATTTCATCAATATAAAAATCGATAGAGAAGAGCGACCCGACCTGGACCATATTTATATGGATGCAGTGCAGGCGATGACAGGAAGCGGTGGCTGGCCACTGAACGTTTTCCTCACACCTGAAGGAAAACCTTTTTACGGAGGAACTTATTTCCCCCCGCGACGCGCATTTAACCGTGCTTCCTGGACCGAAGTATTGGAAGGTGTGAAGCAGGCTTTCCGGGAGCGCCGCAGTGAAATAGAAGCACAGGCTGCAAACCTTACCGGACACCTGGAACAATCCAATTCATTCGGTTTACAGGAAGTAGGAAGAGAACAGGTATTGATAAAAGAAAAACTGGACGAAGCCTATGATAATATCATGAAAGCGGCGGATAGGGAATGGGGGGGCTTTGGCAATGCACCCAAATTCCCGCAAACCTTCACTATTCAATATCTTCTCCGGTATGGATATATTAACAGGTTGAAGATGGAGGATTCTTCTCCGGCTATACTTTCTCTCGACAAAATGATTGAGGGCGGTATTTATGATCAATTGGGAGGTGGATTCGCGCGGTACTCTACCGATGCAGAATGGCTGGCTCCCCATTTTGAAAAAATGCTGTATGATAATGCATTGTTGCTGGTGGTCCTGAGCGAAGCATACCAGTTGACTAAAAAGCAACGCTACCGGGAAGTGATAGAGGAAACCATGCAATTTGTTCAGCGTGAATTATTACATCCTCAAAAAGGCTTTTATGCAGCGCTGGATGCAGATAGTGAGGGGGAGGAAGGGAAGTTTTATGTATGGGAAAAACGAGAAGTGGATGAACTTCTCGGGGAAGATTCACCGCTTTTTTGCAGCTATTATGATATTACGAACAATGGGAACTGGGAGGAGAAAAATATCCTTCATGTAAAACAATCACCGGAAAGTTTTGCAACAACTAATCAGATACCCTTAACCGAACTGGATCTTTTATTAAAAAAAGGAAGAGAACGGTTGATGCAACAACGCGATCTGCGCCCGCGGCCATTGCTGGATGATAAGATCATTTTAGGATGGAACGCGCTGATGAATACTGCCTGCAGCAAGGTGTTTGAAGCAACAGGCAATGAAGAATACAGGCAGTTGGCGATAGACAATATGAAATTTCTCCTTGCCAGTTTCAGTGGCAGCAATAAAGGTGAGCTTTATCATACCTGGAAAAACGATACGGCTAAATATCCGGCATTCCTCGATGACTATGCTTTTTTGGTACAAGCCTTGATTCAATTATACGAGATCACGGCTGATACTAACTGGTTGCTGCAGGCCAGAATGTATTCGGAATATGTGATCACGCATTTCAGTGAAGAGGGTACCGGCTTTTTTTATTTTACAAAAGAGGGGCAGAAGGACGTGATCGTGCGGAAAAAGGAAGTATATGACGGGGCGGTTCCTTCCGGCAATTCGGTGATGGCCTACAATCTTTACCGCTTATCGGTTTTTTTCGATGTTAGTGAATGGAGGGAAAGAAGCCTGAAAGCGGTGAGTTCTTTGTCGAATGCAATGTCCAGGTATCCTACCTCTTTTGGCACCTGGAACTGTTTGCTGATGGAAATAGTGTCAGGTACGCATGAAATTGCAGTGATAGGAAAAAATGTGATTGCCGTTCATCAAAGAATACTGGGGGAATTTATTCCTCACCGGGTGTTGATGGCATCTGTTTCGGCTGATAATACGTTTACATTATTGAGTAATAAGAACGTAAATGAGGAGACTGCAATTTATTTGTGTAAAAATTTTGCGTGTCTTCAACCAGTTTATACAATTACAGGACTTATGTCGTTGATAGACAATGATAGAACGTATATTTAATTCTTGTGCAATACAATAAAATGTAGTCAGTAAACGTTAGATATTTTACGTAGTAAAACACCCTTTTAATCGAAAAAAATAAATTGTAACGTTGTGTTGACGAATAAACCAATATATTATATTTGCCCAATACCCTTTAAGTGTATGAAAATGAAAAACCCTAACTATGCATTCCTCGCAGCCGCCTGCATTTTAATGCTATCCAGCTGCGGAATTGTGGGAAAAAAGAATAAAGGTGGCGCCTTACCAAATGATGGTCAGGTACACGGGATTTCTCCCAGCAATAAATATACACTTCCAAAGCCTCCGGGCATGGTGTATATCCCGCAGGGAACTTTCCACATGGGTCCCAGCGATGAAGATCCAGCCTATTCCTTCAGCTCCCGTAACCGTTCGATCTCCATCAGTGGATTCTGGATGGATGCAACGGAAATCACCAACAACGAATATCGTCAGTTTGTATTCTGGGTACGCGATTCTGTTGCGGCCAGGAAGCTCGGTAAAGTAAAATCCGGTGCTGATGGTAATGAGTATGTTGACTGGGTGGCGATGAGTAAGATGAAATGGGATGATCCAAAAACGATCGAAGATTTAGGGGGTACCGATCTGATCCTTTCTCCTGATGACAGGGTATTCGGAAAAAAAGAGATTGATGCTTCCAAACTGATATATCACTCCGAAGTATTTGACCTGAAAGAAGCTGCCAGGAGAGAAAATGCCGGCAAGCCAAGGTCTAAATTCATCATCAAAAAAGACGTTCCTATCTATCCCGATACACTGGTCTGGATTCGTGATTTCTCTTATTCTTACAACGAACCAATGACCAAGCGTTATTTCTCACATCCGGCTTTCGGTAACTATCCTGTAGTAGGTGTAAACTGGAAACAGGCTACCGCTTTCTGCGAATGGAGAACACACTACCTGAATGCATGGCTGGATGGTAAGAAAAGGGTACAGGAATCGGATTTCCGCCTGCCTACAGAAGCCCAGTGGGAATATGCAGCACGAGGAGGTCGTTCACAATCAATGTTCCCATGGGGTAACTATTACCTGCGTAATAAAAAAGGATGTTTGATGGCCAATTTCAAACCTGGTCGTGGTAACTATCCTGAAGATGGTGGTTTCTACACGGTACGCGCTGATGCATACTGGCCTAATGATTTCGGTTTGTATTGTATGGCGGGTAACGTAGCAGAGTGGACCTCTTCTATCTATTACGAAGGACGCACCAACTTCCAGCACGATATGAACCCGGATGTTCGCTGGAATGCCAAAGAAGACGATCCTCCGTTGATGAAACGTAAAATTATCCGTGGCGGTAGCTGGAAAGATGTTGGATACTACCTGCAAACAGGTACCAGCACTTACGAATACCAGGATTCAGCCAAATCTTATATCGGATTCCGCAGTGTCATTGACCTGCCTGCAGCCCCTCAGAAAGGACGCCGCAGATAATCAAATCTTTCTTAAACGAGAGGCCGCCAAGGCGGCCTCTTTTTTTCTCTTTTTTATACAATTTTTTCATTCCGGAACTCGTTTCAGCTTTAGTAAAATTTTAATAATCTATAAAAACGAACCCTCTATGCTTTTCTTTAAAACCCAAAAAGGTCAGGTAGTACTTAACTTCCTTTTCAGCTTCTTTGCTGCATTGGTAATCTTCGCTGCGATGATGAAAATTCTTCACTGGAATGGTGCGGATATTGCCATCATGGTCGGCTTGATCTCAGAAGCAATTGTATTCCTGGTTATGGCGTTCCTCGTGCCTCCTCCTGAAGAACCACATTGGCAACGTTATTTCCCTGACATCAACCATCACCCGGACCTCGATCCTAACTTCAAGCCTACCCCGCTTTCTTTAGGTTCAGTTAGCAACGGCAACCCGGCGCTGAATAAACTGGAAGATATGCTGCGTGATGCAGACATTACTCCGGCTAACCTGGGTCGCCTGGGAGAAAACTTCAAAAAATTTGGCGGTACAGTAGACAAAATGTCTGATATCACTGATGTGGTAGCTGCTACCGGTGACTATACAGCTAAAACACGCGAAGCTGCTACAGCGTTAGGTACTATGAAAGATGCTTACCTGGGCGCGGCTAACAGCATCCAGCATTTTAACGCTGCTGCTGATGGTACCAAACAATTCCACGATCAGGTTCAGGTATTGACAAAGAACCTCGGTTCTTTGAACACTATCTATGAACTGGAATTGCAGGATACCAACAATCACCTGAAAGCAATGAACAAATTCTACAGCAACCTTACACAAGCTTCTGAAGCTATGCAGGGAAGCGTAGAAGATGCGAAAAAAGCGCAGGATCAGATTGCCTTACTTGCTACTAACCTGGGCCGCCTGAATAACATTTATGGCAATATGCTCAGTGCAATGCAGGTTCGCAACTAATTATTAAGAAGGATTCGTTTTACTATATACAATCCGTATCCCGTGATTTTAGAAGTCACCATTACTAAATTTAAAAACCAATAGGTCATGTCTTTACCTCGCGAGCCCAGGCAGAAAATGATCAACATGATGTATCTCGTTCTGACAGCGCTGCTGGCTCTGAACGTATCATCTGAGATCCTGAATGCCTTCAAAACGGTGAATAAAAGTTTGGAGAATACCAACTTCACCGTGAATAAATCTACGGAGACGATCATGGCTTCTTTGGAGCAAAAGACACGTGATTCTGCTACCTCAAAGAAAGCTAATATCTGGTATCCGAAAGCCCAGGAAGTACAGGAAAAAAGTAAAGCACTTTTTTCTTACATCCAGGAATTAAAAGACAGGATTCTTACCGAAGCCGGTGGAGATCCTAAAAATCCCGACAAGAAATTCAAAGAAGATAACCTCGATATCACCACCCGTATCATGGTGGATAAAGGTCAGGGTCAGAAACTTTTGAAAGCTCTCGGTGATTACAGAAAAGAAATCCTGGGAATTGATCCTGCTATCGATTCAGCTTTTGCAGCCGATCTTCCTATCAACCTCGATAAACCGAAAAGTGAGAACAAAGCCGGTAAAACATGGGAAGGTGCTTATTTCCACATGGTACCAACTGTTGCCGGTCTGACTATCCTGAGTAAGTTTCAGAATGACGTAAAAACATCTGAGAACAGGGTTATCCAGTTCTGTCATAACAAAGTAGGTGAAGTAGCTGTTCGTTTCGATACGTATGCGGCTATCATCGGTCAGAGCACTACGTACCTGATGCCGGGTCAGGAACTGGAAATCACAGCTGGTGTCGGAGCCTTCAGTACAGGAGCAAAACCACAGATCACTATCGGTAATGAAACACTGACAGTAGGATCTGAAGGTACAGCTACCTCCAAATTACCTGGTGGCGGTATCGGAAACCATTCTGTACCTGTTAAGATCACTTATACTGACCAGGAAGGTAAAGTGCAGACTATTACCAAGAATGTTGAGTATAAAGTAGGCCAGGCAAATGCTTCTATCGCGCTTGATAAAATGAATGTGCTTTATATCGGGGTTGATAACCCTGTCAGCATCGCAGCAAGCGGCGGCGGTGATGATAAAGTGCAGGCTACTATCAGCGGTGGCGGCGGCGCACTGGTAAAAGTAGGCGCTGGTAAATATGTTGCCCGTGTCAACAGTGTTACTGATGATTGCAAGATCTCTGTATCTGTTGATGGCAAGATTGCCGGTGTATCCCAGTTCAGGGTTCGTACTGTTCCACAGGCGCAAGCCTATGTGGGTGGTAACCCCAGCGGTGCTAATATCCCTGCCGGAGCTTTCAGAGCCCAGGGTGGTGTAGGTGCCGGTATCAAGGATTTCCCTTTTGAACTGCAATATACAGTGGTAAGCTATACTCTTACCTGCGATACTGATGATGGTGACATCATCTCTGTACCAGGAACCGGTAACGGCTTCACAGGCGCGGTTAAAACTGCAATTGACAGGAACGTTAAACCAGGCAGACTGGTAACGATCGATAATATCAGAGTGAAAGGTCCGGACGGACGTACTACTCCGGCTCCTTCATTGCTTTACTATATTAAATAACCAGGAAAATGAAAAGTACTTATTTAAAGCTGGGAGTGTTTTTGTTATCGACTGCGTTGCTCGCAACCCAGGCTGATGCTCAGCGCACGTCCAAGAAAAGAAACGCTGATCCAAATGCCCAGGCAGCTCAGCAACAACAGAATAACGATAACCGTCCTTCCGGTTACGACCCTTACGCTGGTGTTCCCATCAGGGTCGATTCTTCCGGAATTCAGGACACAATCGTGCATAAATCCCTGAGGAATGATAATGCCTTCGATAAAGGCAATCTGAATGCACGTACTCCTTTGCCTTATGAGTACCTCCGCTGGGATGACGCGTTATTTGCTGAGAAAGTATGGAGAGAATTGGATCTCCGCGAAAAGATGAACCAAACCTTCAGATACGAAGCAAGTGATGATAACGGAAGCCAGCTTTTCATCAACATGTTGATGAGAGCTGTCAACACAGGCCAGGTTACAGCATTTGAAGACGACAGGTTCTCTATTCCAAAAACTCCGGCCGATATCGCGACCATGACACAGGGAAGAAATGATACTGTTCCGGTATACGACAAGGATGATATCAACAAGATCAAGGAATATGTGGTAACAAGAGCCAGCTTCGACGCCAAAAGCGTAGTGAAGATCCGTATCAAGGAAGAATGGGTTTTCGACCGCGAAGCCAGCCGTATGTTCTGCCGTATCCTGGGTATTGCTCCCCTGAAAACGGAATATCTGCCTAACGGACAGGAAAGAGGTTCTTCTGTAATGTTCTGGGTATATTATCCTGATCTGCGCCCGATGCTTTCCAAAGCAGAGGTGTACAACCCAAAGAACATGGGTCAGAACAGGCTGACATGGGAAGAATTATTCGAAAGCCGTATGTTCAGCAGCTACATTGTCAAGTCAACCATTGATAATTCTTCCAACAAGAATATCAGGCTTTATATTAAAGATCCGATACTTGCTCTTCTCGAAGGAGATAATATCAGGGATAAGATCTTTAACTATGAACAGGATCTTTGGTCGTACTAACACGTGATAGTCTAATTGATTTTTATTCAATATAAAATAGCCCCGGTATCGGGGCTATTTTTTTATGCATTAGCTTCATTTATAATGGGTTAAAAAAAGTTGTAAAAAAGGCAAAAGTGTAATAGGAAAATAAGATAATTGTTGTATTTTCGTCTCGGTTTTTCATAGGATATTGGATTTTAAAAACGGGGCTGGATTTCTATCCTGGCCCCATTTTTTTGCACTTACTTATTCTTCTCCCGGTTCTTTTCCCCGAGATAATCCAATATCATTTTTGCCTTTGAACGACCGATAATCTTTTCCAGTTCAGCAGGTTCCCTCTCACTGATATTCCTGACCGATTTAAACTCTTTTAGCAGCAATTCAGCAGTAGCTTTTCCAATGCCTGGTATATCTTCCAATTCGTTTTTAAACGTTCCCTTGCTTCTTTTTTGCCGGTGAAACGTGATCCCAAAACGATGCACTTCATTCCGTACCTGCCGAAGGAATTTTAAACTGGCGCCATTATAGTCCAGCTTCAGCGATTGCTGATCACCCGGGAAAAATATCTCCTCCTCGTTCTTGGCCAATCCTATCAATGTGATCCTGCCGCTTATATTCAATTCATGGATAGCTTCCAGTGCAGCGCTTAACTGACCTTTACCACCATCGATGATGACCAGTTGCGGCAACGATGTATTCTCCTCTGTCAATCTTTTATACCGCCGATACACCGTCTCCTTCATCGAAGCAAAATCATTGATTCCCTCCACCGTTTTAATATTAAAATGCCGATAATCCTTCTTACTGGGTTCGCCATTCTTGAAACAAACCATAGCCGATACCGGGTAACTTCCCTGGAAATTGGAGTTATCGAAACATTCAATATGCACCGGCAATACGGGCAATTGCAGGTCGGCCTGTAATTGTTCCAGTATCTTTATCTTATCTGTATTCTTTGATAGTTTGAGCCGCGCTTTATTTTTCAGTTCCTCGATAAAATAATTCACGTTCTTCTCTGATAATTCAAGCAGTTTCTTTTTATCGCCACTTTTTGGCACTGTGATTACAATTCCTTCCTGCGGATACTCAATGGCAAATGGTAAAATGATCTCCGCAGCATCGCTGTTAAATGTGCTTCTTAGTTGAGCTACCGAGAAGCTGAGAATCTCTTCCTGCAATTCATCCAGGTGCGATTCTACTTTGCTGGTATGTGTCTGCACAATCGTGCCATTACGCACCATCAGGAAGTTGACAAAAGCAATATTTTTATCCTTTACAATAGAGAATACATCCAGGTCGCTTGTCCGTATACTTGATACAACCGATTTTGCCTGGTAGTTCTCCAGGTAATCGACCTTCTTGCGCGTGATCTCTGCTTTTTCAAAAGCGAGATTGCCGGCAAATGCTTTCATCTCTTCTTTGAAATGGCGGATCACCGGTGAAAGATTACCCTTCAGCATATTTTTCAGCTGGTTGATATTATCGGTATAATCCTCGGCCGATTGTAAACCTTCGCAGGGACCTTTGCAATTGCCCAAATGATATTCCAGGCACACTTTGAATTTCTTCTGGCTGATATTTTTTTCTGTCAGGTTCAGGGAGCAGTTCCGCAACGGGATCGTTTGCCTGGTAAAACTGATCAGCTCCTTTACCTTTTTTACCGAAGTATAAGGACCAAGATATTCCGAACCATCATTGATCATATTGCGGGTAAGAAATACACGGGGGAAAGGTTCGTTCCTGATCACGATATACGGATAACTCTTATCGTCTTTCAGGTTGATATTGAAGATCGGCTGGAATTGTTTGATCAGTGAATTCTCCAGCAGGAAAGCATCCTGTTCGGAATTCACGATCGTAAATTCGATACGTGCGATGCGCCGTACCAGTTCATGCGTCTTGTAATTGGTATATGTTTTATTGAAATAGGAACTGACACGCTTGCGGATATTCTTGGCTTTGCCTACATATACAAGTGTATCGGCCGCATCATAATACTTATAGATGCCGGGCTGCTGGGGAATACCGGACGATATATGATGAAATTCTTCTGCTGTCATTCGCTTTCATTCCATACTACTTTGTAAGTAGAAACTGTTTCAGGCTGCCCTGCTTTTTGCCTGATCGTGGTTACCTGGAAACTTTCATCCACTCTCCACAACATCTTTTTTTCGACAAGGCTGTCTTTTGTATTAACAACACTATTGATTATAATGTTTGTCACCTTATCATTATCGGGTGGTTCGGGACGGATCAGTATTTCTTCCCGTTGAATTTCTTCCTTATCAGGTTTTACCGGTGTGTATACGATCAGTACACGGTTCAGGGTTTCGTCAAACTGGCGGTCTTCGGTATACCGGCCGGCATATTGGGAGGAAGCAAGATCGGGGACCGACAAAAAATCGCGGGCAGCAGCTTTGAAATCCTCTCTTCTTATATAACTGGTATCGCTTCGTGTGCTATCGATATAATCGACGCGGATGATCGAGTAAAGAGAAGTATCTATCTGCGCCACCTGGCTGTTAAGAAAGGAAAGAACAGGAAAATTACTTTCCTTTTGTGTTTTTTCTTTCTCCTTGCATCCAGTGATGACCAGGAGGCTTACAAGACAAATGGCCAGGCTTTGTTTCATTATTCGATGGTTAACTGTTTATCGGGCCATAAAATTAACTGAAAACAGGTTTGAAACAGCAGGATAGTGGCCGGGTTATCCTGAAAATAAAACATCCTGTCAAAAGACAGGATGCCGGTAAGTTTATAGTGATAATAAATTATTCATTCAATGATACGCCTACCCTGATGCCGAAATCAAACAGGTTTTCCTTGACCGGGTATTTGTTGTGGAAGCTCGACATGACCTGGTAGCGAACCTGTGGTCCGATCTGCCAGCGGGTATTGCCATTGGTATAGTTGACAAAGGCTTCAAATCCTGTATTCACATTCACATGACGGATCAGCCACGGCACTTCTGCATAGTTCTTATAATCGGTTGAGATCAGGTATGCACGATCCTTGACGATATAAGTAGGCTGAACGGTACCGGCTATGCCAAAACTTGATTTCTTATTGCCGAATAATCTCAATTCGATACCAACAGGAGCAGATACGGAGAAGTAGAAATTCTTTAACCAGTCAGATTTGAAACCACCATAACTTCTGTAAGGAGTAACGGTAGATACAGAGCTGATCCCGCTGGGGTCGCTTAAGTTGATCGTGGCCACTTCCGGGTTATAAGGGAATGCCTTGATATCATACCGGTTGATGTTGAACTGGAAACCACCACGGATCCTGATCGTTCTGTTGATCGGGTAAGCAGCTGATAAACCTATCTGCAGACCCATATCAGGCTTGTGTGTCACGGCCTTGTTGACATCGGTCAGGGAAGCAAACGGATAAGTAAGCCCTGAGTTGCTGTCGAATGATTTGTTTTCATCCAGCTTGCGATAGCTGACAGTAGGTGTCACAAAAACCTGCCAGATGATTTGTTTTCCTTTCGGAGGTATATACGTATTAGTTACACTTTCAATAGTAAGCGGAGCTTCCATTTGTTTAAACAAAGCGGGCTCGGCAGCTGCATCTTCTGTTACAGGTGTTGTAGCCTCTTCTTCATTTTTTGTAACAGCTGGCTGTTCTGCAATAAATACATCGGCAAACAGATCGGAAGAAACGCTGTTTATTTTGGGAGTATTGACGACTATCGAAGGCAGCTTCTCATTTTTTAATACAGCTACTTCTTCTTCCTGGTCTGCGGAAACAGATTCTACAACGGCATTCTGAACAGTTATATCAATTATTGATGATCTGTCGGCGTTTATTGAAGTAGTGAAAGGAGGTAATGCTGCCGGATGATTGTCTTTGACTGTAGTAACAGGATTATCAACTACAGAAAAATGTTGTTGCGGAACAGTGGTGCTGGGTTTGGTTGTATTCAGGGCGGCCGCTTCATTGTTTTTAGCTACAGGGGAGGTAGCCGTCGGCGGGATCTTCGCACCGGTGGCC
>CAMLGR010000059.1 GCA_946479615.1 uncultured Bacteroidota bacterium
CAAATCTATTGGTATCCTAACTTTACTTCAAAAAACTATTTTATAAACATAGGAGGCACATAGGAACATAGGTTTCACATAGATTAGCTATATATATTACTAAATTTGTGCGCCCAAATTTTAAACCCTAAAACCATCTCATGTCGAGAATAAAAATCGAGCTGCCGGAAAAATTTGCTTTCACTACTTCCATACCGGTTCGTATCAGTGATATAAATTATGGTGGCCATTTGGGTAATGATGCTTTCCTTTCATTGATCCATGAAGCAAGAATGCAGTTCCTGAAAAAATATGGTTACTCCGAATTATCCTTTGGAGGTATCGGGCTGATCATGACAGATGCCGGTATCGAATTCAAAGGCGAATTGTTTTATGGAGATACCGCTATCATTTCTGTTGCAGCTACGGAATTCAGTAAAATAAGTTTTGACATTTATTATAAGATGGAAAAAGAAGTGAACGGGGAACGTAAACTCGTTGCTGCTGCCAAGACCGGCATGGTGGGTTATGATTATGAAAAAAAGAAAGTGGCCGCTATTCCCACCGAAGTACAGCTCGCTCTCCAATAAGAATGTATTGTTATTGGGCAGCCATTGTTTCCTGCCATATCTTCCAGCTTTCTTCAGCTTGTATCAATAACATTTCATGACCGTTCCTGATCAGGGCACCTTTCTCTTCTCCTTTTTTCAGGAACAGGGTCTTTTCAGGATTATAGATCAGGTCGAATAAATAATGGGAAGAAGTGAGCGCTTCGTAAGGGATGGGTGGCGCTTCCGCAACAGCAGGATACATACCCAGCGGAGTAGTATTGATGATGAGCGTGTATTCTGCAATAATCGCAGGCGTCAGTTGTTCGTACGAAAAGCTTTTGGCGGAAGGCTTGCGCGATACATGCTTATACGTGATCCCTCGTTTATCCAACACAAACTCCACGGCCTTTGCCGCACCGCCGGTACCGAGGATCAATGCCCTGGTATGATGCTTTTTCAATCCATCCTGCAAGGAACGTTCAAAGCCGGTTACGTCGGTGTTGTATCCTTTGAGCCTGCCGTTTTTTATCGCGATGCAATTACAGGCTTTTATTTTTTTTACCACGGGGTCCTGTTCATCCAGGTAAGACAACACCTGTTCTTTGTATGGTATTGTTACATTCAATCCCAGCAGGCCGGGATGTTGCTGCAATACGTTCTTTATATCCCCGGCAGAAGGAACAGGGAATAATTCATACCGGTAGCCTTCCAGCTTTTCCCGCATGAATTTTTCTGTAAAATACTTTTTGGAGAAAGAATGGGATAAGGGATAGCCGATCAATCCGTAGAGGTGCATCAGGCTTCTTTTTTATCAAGATATAAATCAAAAGTATCTCCGCGCAAACCGATACGCATAGCTTCCAGCGGGATCACTTCGGTAGGAGCAATATTTCCCAGGTTCACATTGCAGCCAAGCAGTTCAATGAAATAAAGCTGCTGTGCTTTTTGCGGCGCTTCCCAGATGATCTTGTCTCCTTCGATCTGTGTAAGGATCTCCTGCACTAGGCCTTCTCTGACTTCACCGGTACCCCGATAGATACCGACATTACCGGCTTCCCTTGCTTCTGCAATTACATAAGTAGCACCGGCATTCAATTCGGCCCGCATCAGTTCAATCCATTTATAAGGAGGAATAATATGTGCGGCATCTTTACTGCCGACTTCGCTTAATACAGTTCCATGTTTGGTCAGCTTTTCAATATACCCGCATTTTTCAGCATGCGGGATCGTGATCGAACCGTCACTGACCTCCATATAGCTGATGTTGTATTGCTTGCAGATATTGATATAATCCTCAAACTGGTTGCGGATCAGAAAGGCTTCAAACAAAGTACCGCCAAAGTAAATCGGGATATTGTAAGAGGTATATACTTCCAGTTTTTCGATCAGGTTAGGAGTAACGAAAGAAGTACCAAAACCAAGTTTAATAATGTCTACGTGAGGATATGATACGCTGAGAAAATTCTTCGCTTCATTTACACTAAGCCCTTTATCCATAACCATAGTAATGCCAGCCGTACGGGGTCTCTGGTAACGGTGAGGCATCTGGGTCAAGTTAAAATTCATACAGGATTTTTGTTTCAGAGATAGAAAGCCGGAAATTTTAATTGCGGCAAAAATAGGAAAGAATAAGGTTTGAGATTTTGAAATTTTGGAATGAGGAAACCGGCCTGGTCAGTCAAACTCTTCCTTCAGGCAAATCTCTCAATTCCAAAATTTCAAAATAACTATATGGATTTATTTCTCTTGAATCTCGCCAGCACATCCACGATCTGCTGATTCTGCATACTGGCGGGTATCAGTTCAATAAATTTCTTCAGCAATTTGGGTGATTCCGTCATTGCCTTTTCCAGTTGCAGAATGGCTTCTTTGTTTTTTCCCATCGATAGCAATATCGCCGCTTTGTAGAAAAGAAAGATGGGTTTGCCATTGGTTACTTTCAATGCGATCTGCACCTGCACCATCGCTTCTTCAGGAAGGTCGGCTACATACAGGCAACGGATCAGCGCTTCCCAGCCACCAAGATTGCGCGGACGCGATTGCACCACATTCGAGAAGTATTGTATCGCTTCCTTGTACAATTCCAGTTCCATCTTGCATTCACCCATCAACAGGTTGTATTCAGGCTGCAGGCGATGGATCTTCAATGCATTCTCCAGTTGCTTTACACAACTCTCCCAATGTCCTTCATTGAAATAGGTGCAGGCAATCTTATAAAAAAGCTTACTGTCTTCCTGGTTTAAGTGAGACGCTTTCCGGTAATAAAACCTTGCCTGCGCATAGTTTTTTAACCTGTCATAACAGTGACCGATCGCTTCATAGATCACTACTTCGGGCTTGGACAGTTCCGTCACTTTCTCAAGCGCTTCGATCGCTTCCTTGTATTTTCTCAACCGTATATAGGCATCACCCATATTACGGTAAGCAAAATCAAATTTTTCTTCAATGGTGATCGCATACTGGTAAGCATCGATCGCTTTTTCATACAATTTCAGTCCCTGGTAAGCAGCCGCCAGGTTGAACCAGGCAAGTTCATTGTAAGGATATTCATCGATGATCTGCTGGTGAAGACGGATACTTTCTTCGTTCCTGCCGGTAAAGTCGGTCCAGAAACAAATCTTGTACAACGCTTCTTCGTTATTGGGATGCTGTTCGAGGATCATTTTAAGGCAATCAAACACCTTATCGAATTCTTCATAATCATCATACACATCGGCGAGTTCAAAAAGCAATTCCTTTTTTTCATCGCCTTCAAAAGTGGTTAATGCCTCTTCGAGTATGGCTACGGCTTTTTCCTGCTGATCGAGTGCCAGGTAAGCATCTGTTTTCAGGATGTAGATATTGATATCGCGGTTATCGAGCAGGGCGGCCTGGTCGAGAATATCCAGCGCTTCGCGGTACTGGCGCCTGGCAAGCAGGATATCGGCCTTCCTGACCAGCAGCAGGGATGAATACGGGTATTGATCGATGCCCATATCTGCGGCTTCCAGGGCCTTTATCAGTTGCTCTTTTTCCTCGTAATAGTTGATGATCTTTTCAAATGCTTCTTCCTCGATAAAAGAGTGGCCACGTCCGGCCTTCAGGTTGTCATAGAGGCGTAATAATTCTTTTATCTGATCCCTGTCTTCTTCGTATGGTTGTTCCTTCATTACGTTCCGGATTTGATAAAAAATAAAAAACTGTAAGTCAGGTGGTTAGGCGCTCAGGGGCGCGTTCGGGTGTTATTATCAACAAGTTATCCTAAAATAACCGATTTCCTGCCTATTTAGTTTTCCCCAGTTGTGAAAAATTGTTGGAGATTTTAGGGGCAATATGTAACAATTTTACCGATATCCCGTTAAATAACTACTAAAGTTTCTACACAAACGGTTTGTCGATATTCCTTTTTTAATGTTAAATTTGCTGAGTAATTGAAAACTAACTCTCAAATATTGATTTCCACGGGCAAGAAATTGCTGATCATGGTCCTCCTGGGCTGTATCACAGTTGGCGCTTTTGCCACATTGGGAGATGGCAAAACAGGTACGGGAAAAAACCGCAAACTGTTATCGACAAGAACTTCGGCCAAACCCGGGTCTTTCTCTCTTCGTTCCGGTTATAATTTCCGTGGCAACCAGGTGATCAGTTTTGAAGAAAACAGGTATATCAACCTGAGTACAACCGTTACTTACCAGCAAGGTCATACTACTTACACCATCCCTGTAAAGAAAAAAGTGATCCTGAATAACAAGATCACTTTCAATCCAAACGCGGCTTCCCGCTATTAATTATTTCCTTTCATCGTTTCTTCGTAAGTCATTACCCGGTATCCTGATTTCGGGAGATCAAACTTTGCAGCAGGCACCAGGTTAAAGTTGATGCTTGACACCGTATACGTCACCTTTTGTTTTCCCAGGTTGGCTTCATATTGCATAGCCAGTCCGGGCAGGTTTTTGTTCAGGTATTGAAAGTCTTTATTCACCGGTAAAAGATCCTTCGTAAAGAAAACGGTAAATGTGCTGCCATCAGCCAGCTTACCGATCGCCTTCTGGCAATTATATCCCGCAATCGTTTTGAATTCATTTTCATAGGTAAATGCAATGCCTTCATATTTTTTGTTGGATTGCTTCCAGTTATCGGGCGTCATAGTGATCATGTATTTCTGTTCACCATAATCCTTCAGGATCGTGACATTGCCACTCTTTCCATCTACTATGGTCGATTGCGTACCCAGTGAACTGATCATTTCGGAACGGCTGGAATTGCCCTTCAGGTAAATCACGCTGATGGCCCCATCCAGCAGATCAGCTGCCTGCGGCGTTGTATTATTGGTATTGATAACAATATCGTAGGATATCGTCGCTTCTGTCAGTTTCTTTTGTGCGAGAACCGGTACCGTCAAAAAGAACAGGCAAACGGCGAGCAATGATATGGTAGTTATTCTTTTCATTTTATCTGATAATCTATTTATCAATATAAAGACGTACCAATTTAAACAATAAGTTGCAACCTTACTATAATACCTTCTGTTTGATGTGAATAAAAGTAAAAATCCGGGTAGTAGTACCCGGATTGTATTGTGATGATTTTAACGATTCTTATTTCTTCCCCTTCTGCTGCATTTCCTTCACTTTTTTCTGCTGCTCCTGCATCTGTTCCAGCCGCTCCTGCCACTTCGATTTGGTCTTTGGCTTTTTCCGGTTCTCATTGATCTTAACAAGGATTTTATCATGATCGATGATATAATTCTGTATCACAAACTGCAATGCCAGTGTTACCAGGTTCGATACGGTATAATACCAGGTCAGGGCCGCGGGCAGCCTGTTGAAGATGAATAAAAGGAATACGGGGAAAATATAAGGCATGTACTTGAGCAAAGGATTGCTTTGATCGGGCGTCATGCTCATACTGTATAAAGAGATCAGCAAACTGGTCAGCACCGCTGTGATTGTAAATATACTCAGGTGATTACCCAGCAAAGGAATACCTGTTCCGAATTTAATTACATCATCGAAGGCAGAAAGATCTTTTGCCCAGAGGAAATCAGCGCCACGCAGATCGGGATTGGAGTTAAAGAAACTATAGAGCGAAAAGAAGATCGGTATCTGGAACAGGGCCGGGATACATCCACCCAATGGGTTCACTCCTGCTTCGCGGAACAATTTCATTTGCTCCATACTCATCGCCTGCTGATCGCCGCCGAATTTTTCTTTCAGTTTGGCAATCTCGGGGCGAAGCGCTTTCATCTTGGCGCCGCTCAGGTAACTTTTATAAGTTAATGGAGAAATAAGCAAACGGATAAACAAAGTCAACAAGGCGATAACGATACCGAAGTTGCCAACAAATCCTTTGATAAAATCCCATACCGGCATGATCACATACTTGTTCAATGGGCGCACAAAAGCGTACATGCCTTGTCCCAGGTTGATCATATTACTAAGTCCTACATCATATTTCTTCAGTTCATGCATATCTGCCGGACCATAAAACAGGTTGAGATTTACGGTGGCCTGTGCCTGCACCGGCACTTTCACCTGCATGTTGGCGGTTGATTGCACAACGATCTTCTTATCCTTGGGCGGTATTTCCCAGGTGATCTTACCACCGGAGAAATCATTCTTCGCAATCAGGAATGTATTGAAAAAACGCTGGCGGATACCCAGCCATTTTACAGCAGCGGGAAAGTCTTTGTTACTTCTTCTCGCGATAGTGTGATAATCAAATTCCCCGTCCGTCACATAACCGATCTGTGTATTCTGTTCTTCAAAGCTGATATCCGTTTCCTGCTGGGCCGCTGTATAATTCCAATTGAGGTTCATTACACCCTGTGACAAAAGCTTATCGGCATTATTCAGTTGAATATCGAAATCCACCATATACTGATCCGGCCGGATCGTATATGTATGCACGATAGAGAAAGCAGCGCTGCTGTCTGCTTTTAAAGAAAAGGAGACAGATATACTTCCATCAGGATTGGTCACGGGAGCCGCTTCTCCGAAGAAAAGATTTTTGGTATCGATACTGGCGCTGCCAGCTGCATTACCGGTATTGATCGGGTAACTGATATTGTCAAACCCGGAACCGGCCAGCCTGACAAAACCGCTATCCATATTTTTATACTTCTTCAGTTCTACCCATTTCGGTTGTCCGCCTTTATTGGTAAAAGCGATTTTGAAAAGGTTGTTCTCGGCGTATATGAGTTGTTCGGTGCCATTCAGGGCATCATGGTAATTACCGGCGGCAGTAAACTTATTAACCGAATCGGTATGCAATGAATCTCTTTGCAACACCAGGGGATCTGGTTTAGGCTTGTTGGCATTGGCAATAGAATCCCGGATAGCCGTTTCCCGTTTGAGATTTGCCTGGTCTTTATTTATAAAATAGAAGTAACCAAAAAAGAGCAATCCCAGTACCACAAACCCGAGGACGGTGTTACGATCAAACTTCATCTGTAGTAAAAATTTAAAGACGGCAAAGATAGGTTTTTCGGCCTTACGGGGCGGGTTTAAAAGCGGTCGATCGGCAAGAGGCGGGTGGCAGGCGGTGAGTGGTGTTTGGGCCTGGTTATCACCACATAGGGATATAGGAACATAGAAAATACACACATAGACAATCCTATGTGAAATCTATATTTCTATGTGCCTATGTGGTAAAAAAAATTAATCCAGGCTACCCACAGCTACCTGCCTGTTACCTACTGCGAGGTCAGCTTTATCTGCGTTCGCCTTCGCCGCTTTGATAAAATGGACAAATACGGGCTGAGGACTTTCGACAGTGCTTTTCAATTCGGGGTGATACTGAACGCCGATAAAGAAAGGATGCGAAGGCAGTTCAACGATCTCGACAAGACCGGTACCAGGATTTTTACCACTGGCGATCATACCGGCTTTTTCAAACTGTTCGAGGTATTTATTATTAAACTCCCAGCGGTGACGATGGCGCTCGCTGACAGAATCCTTTCCATAAATAGTTTTGGCAAGGCTGCCTTCTCTGATCTCGCAGGGATAAGCGCCCAACCGCATCGTACCGCCTTTGGCAGTTACCTGTTTCTGTTCTTCCATCAGATCGATCACAGGGTCTTTTGTCTGCGGTACCATTTCAGTGGAATTAGCTTCGGTAAGACCGAGCACATTCCTTGCAAATTCAATAACGGCCATTTGCATACCGAGGCAGATCCCAAAGAAAGGAAGACCTTTGTCCCGTGCATATTTTACCGCAATGATCTTTCCTTCCACACCACGCTGACCAAATCCTGGTGCTACCAGCAATCCATTAAGACCAGCGAGTTTTTCCGCTACATTATTATCGGTGATAAATTCACTGTGCACATTGACGATCTGCACCTGGCACTCATTGACAGCGCCGGCATGCACAAACGATTCGAGGATGGATTTATAGGCATCCTGCAATTCGATATATTTTCCAATCAGCCCGATAGTGACTTTGCTTTTAGGATATTTCAATTTATCCAAAAATTCTTTCCAGCGGCTGAGCTCAGGCTCTTTATATCCTTTGATATCGAGTTTCTTCAATACGATCACATCCAGTTTCTCACGCATCATTGCCAGCGGCACTTCATAAATGGTAGGTGCATCGGCGGCTTCGATCACGGCTTCTGTTTTTACATTACAGAACAAGGCGATCTTGCGACGCAACTCCGTAGACAACGCTCTTTCTGTTCTGCAAACAATAATATCAGGATGCACCCCTTCCTGGCTCAGCATTTTTACGCTGTGCTGGGTAGGTTTTGTCTTAAGTTCTTTGGCTGCTTTGAGATAGGGAATAAGCGTGAGATGAATGACAACGGTATCTTCTTCCGGTAGTTCCCATTGCAATTGCCTGACTGCTTCCACAAAGGGTAAACTTTCGATATCACCAACAGTACCACCGATCTCGGTGATCACTATATCGTATTCGCTGCCCTGTCCGAGCTGGAGCATTCTTCTTTTGATCTCATCGGTGATATGCGGCACGACCTGTACGGTCTTACCGAGATAAGCGCCTTCTCTTTCTTTATTAATAACGGTTTGATAAATGCGACCCGTGGTTACATTATTCGCCTGCGAAGTATAAATATTCAGGAAACGTTCGTAGTGGCCGAGGTCGAGATCCGTTTCAGCGCCGTCTTCTGTAACAAAACATTCACCATGTTCATAAGGGTTGAGGGTGCCGGGATCGATATTGATATAGGGATCTAATTTCTGGATCGTTACCCGCAGACCTCTTGCCTGGAGCAGCTTAGCCAGCGAAGCGGCAATAATGCCTTTACCTAATGAAGAAGTAACACCACCGGTTACAAAAATATATTTAGCCATAAAATGGTCAATTTGCTATCGATTAAAAAAATAAATGGAATGGGCAAATACACATTTGTATTGAACCAATGCTCATGCTTAAAATCCCGATAAAAATAACGTTGAGAAAAAGCCCACCCAAACTGACCATCGGACTAACTTCCGCCCCCGTGCGGGCCATTAAAGTGTAGGATTTCCGGGAGGTCATGTAAAGATAAGGCTAATTATCTGCCCGCTAAAATCTGAATTCCTGATGTGGAAAAAACGGGTATTTTTATTACTGAAAAAATCATTTATGAATAGAATAATCACCATGCTGCTGCTGACATTGATCGTCACGAATCTTTCTGCACAAAAAACCTATATCTGGTGCGGCGTTCTGATCGATGGAATTTCGGATGAACCCAAAAAGAATATGACCATTGTCATTGAGAAAAATAAGATCAGTTCGATCGAGAATGGCTTCTCTGCTGCCGGTAAAACCGATGCAGTGATCGATCTGAAAACAAAAACGGTAACGCCGGGATGGATCGATATGCATGTGCACCTCGAAGAAGAAACAAACCCGAACCGTTATCTCCAGGAATTCACGATGAACCCTGCCGATTATGCGTTCCAGGCCGTTACTTTTTCTGAAGTGACCCTGATGGCTGGTTTTACTACGGTACGCGATCTCGGTGGCAGCGGCGTTAATATATCCTTGCGGAATGCGATCAATAAAGGATTGATCAAAGGCCCGCGGATTTTTACTGCCGGTAAAGCCATCGCTACTACCGGCGGTCATGCCGACCCGACGAATGGATACCGGGCCGACCTGATGGGTGATCCCGGTCCTGAACAGGCAGTTGTCAACGGACCTGATGATTGCCGCAAAGCCGTGCGCCAGCGATATAAAGAAGGTTCAGACCTGATCAAGATAACGGCCACCGGCGGTGTATTGAGTGTTGCAAAAAGCAGCAGCAACCCTCAGTTTACTGAAGAAGAAATAAAAACGATAGTGGAAACAGCCAAGGATTATGGATTCAGGGTTGCCGTACACGCACATGGTGCAGAAGGAATGAAAAGAGCGATCCGCGCGGGTGTGAACTCGATCGAACACGGTACTTATATGGATGATGAAGCCATTGCCTTATTCAAACAATACGGTACCTGGTATGTACCTACGCTTACAGCCGGATCGGCTGTTGCCGATTCTGCTAAAATACCAGGCTACTACCCTGCACTGGTTACTCCCAAAGCACTCGAGATCGGACCAAAGATCAAAAGTACGTTTGCGAAAGCTTATAAAGCAGGGGTGAAAATCGCGTTTGGCACCGATGCGGGTGTTTATAAACATGGCATGAACTGGCTGGAATTTGGTTTTATGATCGAAGCGGGTATGAAACCTATGGATGCTATTAAATCTGCTACGATCAGTGCGGCCGATCTGCTGGGAATGAAAGATCAGTTAGGCAGTCTGGAAGCCGGCAAACTTGCTGATATAGTCGCCGTCGATGGCGATCCGCTGAAAGATGCAAAGGTGTTTGGGAAGGTGGTGTTTGTAATGAAAGAAGGCACTATTTATAAGAATCAGAAATAATAAATAAAGAATAAGGAATGAGAAAGTCACAGCTTTCGATATGTAACTTTTTCATTCCTTATTCCTTATTCTTCATTTCTTATTTCCGATCAGTCTTTCGCAATCTTCTTATAACTCGCCACAATTCCCCTGATGAGGGAAGAACTGAAACCGCGGTGTTCCATTTCGTTGAGGCCAGCGATGGTGCAGCCTTTAGGAGTTGTTACTTTATCGATCTCCTGTTCGGGATGCGATCCTTTTTCCAGTAATAATTCAGCAGCGCCTTTCACTGTTTGTGCAGCTATGAGTGAAGCCGTCGCTGCATCGAAGCCGATTTCAATACCACCCTGGATATTGGCGCGGATATAGCGCATTGCATAGGCCGTTCCGCAGGCACCAAGTATGGTCGCTGCATCCATTAATTTTTCATCGATCGTTACTACTTTACCTACAGTACTGAAAAGATCGTTTACATATTTTACATCATCTGCTTCTGCATAACGATTACAGATACAGGTCATGCTTTGCTGGATCGCGATAGCTGTATTAGGCATGGCGCGGAACAACGGCAGCTTTTTTCCAACTACCTGTTCCATCTCCATGATCAGTGCGCCGGTAACCACCGAGATCAATATCTTATCCTGTGTCAGTTCTTTTTTAATACCTGCGAGTACATCAGCTACCTGGAAGGGTTTTACAGCAACAACAATAACCTCGCTGCTTTTTACCGCTGCATTATTATCAGCAGTGATTGTCACTCCTTTCTTTTTCAGATCGGCGAGTGTAGCTGTATTTCTTTTGGTAATAACGAGTTCGGTTGCTTTACTGAATTTACTTTTTAATAACCCCTCTGCTATGGCAGTGCCCAGGTTACCGCCCCCGATGATGGCGATTTTCTTGCCCATTGAAGTTTGTTTTGCTAAAGATACGATGTAGCGGGCAGTTGACACGGTTTGCAGATTCACCATTGGCATTTTGCCACAGATACATCCGTGGCATTCTCAGCAGGAAGAATAGAACACGGATAGATGTGGATGGACGGAGTTAAATGGATTTTAGATATTTCATTTACCAGGCTCTATCCACATAATATCCGTCCATCCACATCTATCCGTGTTCTATTCTTCTGATAACAATATCTGTCATAGACTAACATTCGTTGTGCAACAACGCAACCGATGGCCTGACCTGAAATTCAAAAGGATTACTACAGTAGTAATCCTTTTTGAATATTGACTTTTGAATTTTGACTCTATAAGGAGCTTAACGCCGCACCTGCTTTCTCCTTAGACAGGTACTCCCCTATTGCATCATCATATTTTTCTTTCCACCAGTCGATGGTTCCCCAGAAATCGCCATCCACTACCATTTCACCGGTGGAGACAACACCAATTTTTTCAAACGGGAAATCGCCCAGCGCTTTTTCAAATTCTTTTACCTTCTCAATCGCCACACTCACGAGTACACGGCTCTGGCTCTCGCCAAATAACCAGGCATCTTTGCGGCAACTGATATTACTGATGATGGAAAATCCAAGCTCACGGTTAAACCCGCTTTCACACAACGTAACAAATAATCCGCCTTCGCTCACATCATGTGCAGATTCCAGCAGTCGCTGGCCGATCAGGCCGGCTACCATTTGCTGTAACCTGAATTCATCTTCCAGTTCGAACTGTGGAACCGGGGAATATTTTACGTTCCTGATATTGTGCAGGTATTCGGAACAGTTAATATCATTATGCGACTGACCCAGGAGATAAAGCACATCGCCTTCTTCCCTGAAATGCAGCGTCATTTTATTTTCAACATTCTCCAGCAATCCTACCATGCCGATCGTGGGAGTAGGGTAAACAGGTCCGTCGGGGTTCTGGTTATAAAAACTAACATTACCACCTGTGACCGGTGTCTCAAATTTGCGGCAGGCCTCTCCCATTCCTTTGATCGCATGTACGAACTGGTAGTATACTTCAGGATCGTAAGGATTACCAAAATTGAGGCAGTTGGTAACACCTAATGGCTGTCCGCCACTGCAAACAATATTACGGGCCGCTTCACTGACAGCGATCATCGTTCCTTTGCAGGGATCGGCATACACATAACGGCTGTTACAATCCGTTGTAACGGCAATTCCTTTTGTAGTTCCTTTTACCAGTACTATTGCCGCATCTGAAGGATCGTTGGTAGAGGCATTGACCGTTCCCACCATGCTATCGTATTGCGTATAGATCCAGCGCTTGGAAGCGATGGAAGGAAGCTGTATTATTTTTTCTGCTACCGATTTAAGGTCGGTTGGTTCAGGAACAGAAGCGATAGAGAATTTCTTTATCTCTGCGAAGTAAGCAGGCTCTTTATATTCTCTATCGTATTGCGGAGCACCGCCACCAAGTACCAGGTCGTACGCTGGTAATTCAGCTTCAAGCTCTCCGTTCATGTAGAACTTCAATAATCCATCGTTGGTGACTTCACCGATCACAGAGCAAGGAAGGTCCCATTTCTCAAAAACACTTTCCACTTCTTTCTCTCTTCCTTTTTCGGCAACCAGCAGCATGCGTTCCTGGCTTTCACTGAGCAGGAGTTCCCATGCTTTCATATTCTTTTGACGCGTTGGCACTTTATCGAGGTCGATGCGCATTCCGACTTCTCCTTTGGCACTCATTTCTGAAGTGGAGCAGATAATACCTGCCGCTCCCATATCCTGCATACCTACAATGGCGCCGGTCTGCATGACTTCCAGGCAGGCTTCGAGTAGTTTCTTTTCCTGGAACGGATCACCTACCTGTACGGCCGGCAGATCCTGTGTACTCTCCGCTGTGATATCGGCAGAGGCAAACGAAGCGCCACCGATACCATCTTTACCGGTAGCACTGCCAACGAACATCACCGGGTTTCCTTCTCCTTTCGCAGTGGCAGATACCGTTTCACCGGCTTTGACAATGCCCACGCTCATGGCATTTACAAGCGGGTTGGTATGATAACAGTTATCAAAATAAATTTCACCTCCCACAGTAGGCACACCAAAGCAATTGCCATAATGCCCGATGCCATGTACGATACCGGATAAAAGATGTTGTGTCTTATCTTCTTCAAGATTGCCAAACCGGAGTGAGTTAAGGGCTGCAATAGGCCTTGCGCCCATGGTGAATATATCGCGGTGAATACCTCCTACACCGGTAGCAGCGCCCTGGAACGGTTCGATCGCGGAGGGATGATTATGTGATTCGATCTTAAAGACTACACCGAGCCCGTCGCCGATATCCATGAGACCGGCATTTTCCTCACCGGCTTTGACGAGCATGCGTCCGCCTTCACGCGGAAGGGTTTTCAGCCATTTAATAGAATTTTTATAACTGCAATGTTCGCTCCACATGGCTGAAAATGAACAGAGCTCATTGAAATTCGGTATACGGCCCAGCTTTTTTTTGATCAGTTCAAATTCTTCTTCTGTCAGGCGTAGCTGCTGCGCCGTCTTTAGGGTTACCTCCATGAATAAATTGTAAGGGTGAAAAAGTAAGGGGCGAAGGTAGGAAATTCCAGCCTTGCAGTTGACAACCGGCAGCCAGTTGTTGATAATTGTTAATTACCTATGTGTGTATTCCTATGTACCTATGTGCCTATGTGGTAAAAAAAGCTGACTGGCGTAATTCACCACATAGGCACATAGGTACATAGAAATACACACATAGGGTTTACTATATTTGTCAGATTAAACCCCTGCCGTTTGGATTACCTGCTTTTTGCTGCCTATCTTGTATTCTTTGCCTGGCTTATTACCAAAACAAAGTTTTTTACCGTTTCCGGCCTGAGCAATTCACAACTGATCATTATCTTTTTATTAAAAGTTATTGCAGGCATCTTTTATGGCTGGATGGGATTGTATTACGGCGACCTGGCGCAGATGTACGATACCTGGTCGTATCATCATCATGGCATCGTGGAATACCAGCTACTTGGCTCCAACCCGCGGGAATATTTCACCAATCTTTTTCATAACCCCTATGAAAATGGAATACAGAATTTCTTTGGGTCGAATAATTCGTACTGGAATGACCTGAAAGGAAATTTCTTCATCAAAACGCTTTCCCTGTTCGATGTATTCAGTTTCGGGCACTATTATATCAACGTCATTTTCTATACCTATATCACTTTATTCGGACCGATCGCTTTGTACCGGGTGATGACCGATGTGTTTCCAAAGAGAAAACTGGTTGTATTACTATCTACTTTTTTTGTCCCTTCCTTTTTTTACTGGTCAAGTGGTATTCATAAGGAAGGATTGATCTTTGCGGGGATCAGTCTTGTTATTTATCATATCTATTTTGCGAATAAGGAAAAGAAGTTCAGCATCAAAAGAATTGCCGGTGTGCTTCTCGGGCTTTTACTATTACTGGTATTACGAAATTTCCTGATTGTAGTGATCATACCGGCTATGCTGGCCTGGTTGCTGGCCAACCGCTGGCCAAAATATTCTTTCGCCTGCTTCGCAGGAGTATACCTGTTCTTTGCCATATTATTTTTTACGCTGCGCTATATCGATCCCCGTCTCGATTTTCCACAGGCCGTCGTTAACAAGCAACAGGCATTTATTCAAATGGTAGGCAATTCGAGTATCCCTATAAAAGAATTAAAACCTACTGTGGTCAGCTTTATCAGGAATACACCACAGGCCATTACGCTTTCTGCGATACGTCCTTACCCGGCTGATATCAAACACCTGTTATCGCTGGCTGCAGCGATCGAGGTCAACCTGGTATTGTTGTTATTTATCATCTCCTTATTCTGGCATAAAAAAAGCAATGGCCACCAGCGGAATATCATCTGCTTCATACTCCTGTTCTCATTTACGCTGCTGTTGGGCATTGGCTTCAGTGTAAATAACCTGGGCGCAATTGTACGGTATCGCAGCATTATTCTTCCGCTGATCGTTGTGCTGGTAGCTACACGGGTCGATTGGCCCCGGATCGGGTCCATATTATCTAAAGACATTATCAATAATGATAATATTGACAAATTCTCCCCAAAAAACTGAATAATTGATTTTTTTCTTTCAAACAGATATATTTTTTGTAAAAAATCCATGAATTATTACAAAAACAAAAAAAAATTGGAGTAACAATTCTAATTGTGTTGTTTTGCTGAAAACTAATAATATATGTCTCTCCGTTTCAATGCCATTTCGAATATCAGCAGTTTTGCCGGATCCGAGGTAGAAGGTTCTACCAAGATCACAGGCATTTTCGGCAGCAATGTATTTACATTGAAGACTGCGCGTGAATTCCTGAGTGATGAAGCTTATAAAAGTTTGACCGCTTCTATCGGAGCAGGTCAGAAGATCGACAGGACAGTAGCCAGCCAGATCGCTACAGGGATCAGGGCCTGGGCAGAGAGTAAAGGGGTGACACACTATACACACTGGTTTCAGCCATTGACAGGAACCACAGCTGAAAAACATGATTCTTTTTTTACATTAAAAAGCGATGGCACACCGATCGAGCAATTCGATGGTGATGCATTGATACAACAGGAACCCGATGCGTCTTCTTTCCCGAGTGGTGGCTTACGCGCTACTTTCGAGGCAAGAGGATATACTGCCTGGGATCCTTCTTCACCTGCCTTTATCCTGGCCATCGGACAGGGTAAAACACTTTGCATTCCTACCATTTTCGTTTCCTATACCGGCGAATCGCTGGATTATAAAGCTCCTTTGCTGAAAGCGCTGGAAGCCCTGAACAAAGCAGCGGTTGATGTTTGCAATTATTTCGATAAGAATGTCAGCCATGTAACGCCAACACTCGGATGGGAACAGGAATATTTTGTAATCGATGAAGGTTTATTCAATGCGCGTCCTGACCTGGTATTATCGGGTCGTACAGTATTTGGTCATAATTCTGCCAAGAACCAGCAACTGGAAGATCATTATTTCGGATCTATCCCTGAAAGAGTATATGCATTCATGAGAGATTACGAAGCAGAATGTTATAAACTCGGCATCCCGCTGCGTACAAGACATAATGAAGTAGCGCCGGCACAGTTTGAGTGTGCGCCTATTTTCGAAGAAGTGAATTTAGCAGTCGATCATAATACCCTGCTGATGGATATCATGTCACGCGTAGCCCTTCGTCATAAGCTGCGTGTATTGTTTCATGAAAAACCATTTGCCGGCATCAACGGAAGTGGCAAGCACAACAACTGGAGCATGGCCACCGATACGGGTGTGAACCTGCTGGCTCCCGGTAAAACACCGAAGTCGAACCTGATGTTCCTGACCTTCTTCGTCAACACGATCAAAGCCGTACATGATTATGCAGATATCTTAAGAGCATCTATCGCTTCTGCGCCCAATGATTTCCGTTTGGGCGCCAATGAAGCACCGCCTGCTATCATTTCTGTTTTTACAGGACAATACCTGGCGAAAGTGTTACAGGATGTAAAAGAAAGAGTATCACAAAAAATGGATGAGCAGGATGAAAGCATGCTGAAGATCGATATTCATAAAAGTATTCCTGAATTATTGCTTGATAATACTGATCGTAACAGAACTTCTCCTTTTGCCTTTACCGGTAATAAATTCGAATTCCGCGCAGTAGGCTCTACAGCAAACTGCGCCAACCCGATGACAGTATTGAATACGATCATGGCTGAAACATTGAAGCAATTCAAGAAAGATGTGGATGTATTGATCGAAAAAGGTGAAAAGAAAGAGATCGCCATCATGCACGTGATCCGCGAGTACATCGTTGCCAGCGAAAAAGTTTTATTCGAAGGCGATGGATACAGCGAAGAATGGGAAAGAGAAGCGAAGAAAAGAGGTCTTCCGAATGTTAAGACCACACCACTTGCACTCGATGCGATGATCACAGATAAAGCGAAACATTTATTTGAAGTAAATAATGTTTACAATCATCTTGAGCTCGAAGCACGTCACGAAATTGAACTGGAAAAATATATCAAGAAGGTACAGATCGAGAGCCGTGTAATGGGTGAACTGGCAACCAGTCATATTTTACCTGCTGCTATCCGTTACCAGACTTTGCTGGCCAGCAATATCCGTGGATTAAAGGATGCAGGTTTGAAAGAAGATGCGTATAGCAATCAAAAGCAAATTCTCGATAAGATCTCCGAGCATATCAACAAAGCCAGCGACCTGGTAGAGAAAATGATCGAAGCCCGTAAGATCTGCAATGCGATGGATGACACCCGTACCAAGGCGATCGGCTATCAAAGCCAGGTGAAAGATGCCTTCTTCGACCAGATCCGTTATCATGTAGATAAGCTGGAACTGCTGGTAGATGATAAAGAGTGGTATCTGCCGAAATACAGGGAGTTGCTTTTCTTACGTTGATATAATTCAAAAGTAAAAAGTCAAAAATAAAAAACGCTTACTATGATAGTAAGCGTTTTTTATTTTTGACTTTTTACTTTTGAATTCTTTATTTCAATTTAAAATTCTCCAAAAACTTCGTATTAAAATCCCCGCTGCGGAAACGTTCGTCCTGCATCAGCTGGAGATGAAAAGGAATGGTTGTCTTTACTCCTTCGATCACATATTCGCTTAAAGCGCGGTACATAGTATCGATCGCTTCATTACGTGTTCTTGCTACGGTGATCAGTTTACCGATCATGGAATCATAATAAGGAGGAATGATATAGCCAGCATACACGTGGCTATCTACTCTTACTCCATGTCCACCGGGCTGGTGCAAGGTGGTAATCCTTCCGGGTGAAGGACGAAAATCGTTATACGGATCTTCTGCATTGATCCGGCATTCGATCGAATGCATCTGCGGAAGATAATCATCACCGGAAATACGTTCACCGATAGCAATCTTTATTTGTTCCTTGATCAGGTCAAAGTTGATGACCTCTTCCGTTACGCAATGTTCTACCTGGATCCGTGTATTCATTTCCATGAAATAGAAATTGCGATGCTTGTCAACAAGGAACTCGATGGTTCCCACACTTTCATAATTGATGGCGCCAGCTGCTTTTTTAGCGGCTTCTCCCATTTTGAGACGCAGTTCTTCGGTCATGAAGGGAGAAGGAGATTCTTCCACCAGTTTCTGGTGACGGCGTTGAATCGAACAATCCCTTTCACTGAGGTGACAGACATTTCCGTACTGGTCACCAGCCACCTGTATTTCGATATGGCGTGGTTCTTCCACATATTTTTCCATGTAAATGCCATCGTTCTTGAACGAAGCGGCGGCTTCTGCTTTGGCAGTTGTGTAGGCTTTTTCAATTTCACTCTCCTGCCATACGATACGCATTCCTTTACCACCACCACCGGCTGTTGCTTTCAGGATAACAGGGAATCCCATATCCTTCGCGAGGTTTTTGGCCTCTTCCACGCTTTGTAATAATCCTTCGCCACCGGGGATAACGGGTACACCGGCTTTGATCATTGTTTCTTTGGCGGTGATCTTATCTCCCATCGAATTGATCATTGCGGGAGTGGGTCCGATAAATTTAATGCCGTGTTCCGCACATATCTGTGCGAATTTGGCATTCTCTGCGAGGAAACCATATCCGGGGTGAATAGCATCAGCATTGGTGATCTCTGCTGCGGCCATGATATGCGGGATGTTGAGATAAGAATCGCTGCTTTGTGGCTTTCCGATACAGACAGCTTCATCTGCAAACTTTACATGGAGACTATCCCTGTCAGCTGTAGAATAAACAGCTACGGTTTTTATTCCCATTTCGCGGCAGGTCCTTATCACACGTAACGCAATCTCTCCACGGTTTGCAATCAGGATTTTTTTAAACATGAATCAATTTGAAGATTTGATGATTTGACGATCTGGAAATGGGCTGATTGAATTACCAAATCAGCCCATTTCCAAATTTCCAAATTAATTGGGTTCCACTAAGAAAAGTGGCTGATCATATTCCACGGGTGAAGCGTCTTCTGCAAGCACTTTAACGATCTTGCCTTGTACTTCACTCTCAATTTCATTGAAGAGTTTCATCGCCTCGATGATGCAAACGACTTTACCGGTATTTACTTCATCCCCTACTTCAACAAAATTGGGTTTGTCAGGTGTGGGTCTGCGGTAGAAGGTGCCGATCATCGGGCTTTTAATAGTAATAAGATTGGAGGAAACTGGTTCTGATGCTTTGGGTTTTTCGGAGGCCGGCGCTGAACCAGCAGAAGGCTGGCTAACAGCGGCAGGTTGCTGAGCATAAACAGGCGCCGCTTGCATAGGTGCGGCCATTACCTGTGTAATCTGCTCTTCTTTCTGTTTGATGGTAACCCTGAAATCTTTCTGTTCAATAGTCAGTTCCCCGATATTTGACTTGTTGATCATTTTAATCAACTCCTGGATCTGCTTGAAGTCCATATTATTTTTCAATTTAACAGGTATTATGTGTAATCAAAAGGGAGGCTAAGATAGGCAAATGAAATAATAGCCAATCAAGTATTTTTTGGCAATTTCAGCCAAAAAACCCGTAAAAACCATCAAAAATGAGGGAAAATGGCCTAAAATAGCGTCTTTCCGAGGTCTTTTCCATACCCCTGGTTCCCTGGTTCTCATCCACCAGCCATCGATATAATGCCAGCAGTATCTGTTTTATTCTTTTACCCTTTCTACGTATTCGCCGGTCTTTGTATTCACACGGATCAGTTCTCCTTCATTCACGAATAAAGGCACGTTTACCGTAGCTCCCGTCTCTACAGTAGCGGGTTTCAGCGTACGGGTTGCGGTATCGCCGCGTAAGCCTGGTTCGGTATAGGTGACCAGCATTACTATTTTATCAGGCAGTTCCACGCTCATGGGCTGTTCTGTTTCTGTATTGAATAACATGCCCACTTCCTGGCCGTCCTTTAAAAATTGAGGGGCATCCACCATTTGTTCCTGCAGAGCGATCTGCTCGAACGTGGCAGTGTCCATGAAATTATAACCAGAATCGTCTTTGTAAAGAAACTGGTAAGCTCGTTTTTCCACACGCACCGGGTAGATCGTATCGCCTGAGTTCCATGTCTTTTCGATGGACCGGTTGTTATCTACTCCTTTCAGTTTTGCCCATACTTTGGCGGCGGCTCTTGCTGTTTTGTTTTCACCAAATTCAACAACAGAGTATAAGCTGCCATCCAGTTTGAGTATCATGCCACGGCTGATATCGGCTGTGTTTGCCATAAAAGTTCAATTTTTTTGAGGCGGCAAAGATAGGATTAAATGGTTTGACGGCAAAGCAGGGATGTTGTGAAAAAAGGAAAGGAAACAGAGCAGAGCGAAATATGCCTACCACTCTGATTCGTTGCTTTTTAATTCCGGAAACACATTAGCCACGGATGCACGGATAAATCCGCGCATCCGTGGCTAATAAAACCCTTTGCTGCCATCTCCGGAAGCTGACCGGGATTGTTCTTAAATCCTTTCCTTCTGATCCTGTATATTCACCTGCAGCGAATATTTGCCATTGGATTTCATGATGATGAGTTTTATCACTTCAAAGTCAGTGGCTGTAAATGTATTTTTCGAGTTGTCCTTTTGCATGAAACCCGTCAGCAGGGTCAGTTCATTCTGCGCATTGTACGTGATATCATTAAAGACCAGTTCCACGCCTTGAGATCTGGCATCGGCAATAAATCTGCTGAGGCTTTCGCGGCTTGTATTCTTATAGATCTTCTGCTCCCATATTTTCTCGCCCGGCAATTTATTGATGGTCACTTCCTGGGTCAGTGCCACCTGAACATCCGATTTGGTAGTTGTTGCCACAACTGCACGGATGGGTTTGATGGTAACCGTTTTGACCGGGGTGATCTCCACTGTCGGGACAATATCCACGGTAGTGGTTATTGGAGCAATGGTAGCGGTTGTTGCCACAACCGGCGTAGTAGAAATAGCAACCGGTGCAGTGATGGAAACATCACGGATACTTGTTGTGATTTTAGGCGGCACAGGTGGAACCGGCGGCTCTGTCATCTTTCCGTATTTTTTTTCAAAAGCGGCTTTTTCCTTTTTATTATCGCTATTATATTTTTCTGTTTTTCCATTTTTTAACGTGACCGTTATGTCATTGTTGTTAATGACAATCGATTCCACATTTTTATCTTTCAGATCAGCAGGCGGTGGAGGAGGTGGTGGTGGTAAAGGCGCCACCGGTGAAGGTGGTTCAGGAGCTTCCGGCATTTCACCTGGTGCCGGCGGAGCCGGAGGCGGTGGTGGCACTTCTCCATAGAGACCTTCATAGTAAGAAGATCTGTCATTCCATTCTTTCATGGTAAGTCTTTCCACCTCTTTCCGGTTCCTGTCTTTTACAACGATGACACAATTTCCACCGTTACCGATAACATCAATATAATACCCTTTCCTGTTGATCGGTGCGGGTGGCACCGTATCGGCAGGAAGAAGAATATTTTTCAACTCTTTGTATTCAGCAGGCACCTGCTGTTGCTGTTTTGCTGTGTCCTTGTTCCGGAAGGCCAGCAATAGCACCACTACGAGCGGTACTATAAAAAGAAATTTAATCAGGTGCGCCCGGGCACTTTTCATTTTGTTCATCATGGCTATACGCTTTTTAAGTGAGGAAAAATTGAACTGGTTGGCTATACTAAAATGATGGTTACCGATAACTTTCAATAACAGGTATTGATATTGTTTTCTATCCAGACCTGCTTCCAGCACTTTATTATCTGCAATAAATTCAAGGTTCTGCCGGATGGCCCTGCGGATCAGCCAGGCAAACGGATTGTACCAGTTAATGACACATAGTATTTCACCCCAGATAATATCATGTGTATGTTTTTGTTTCACGTGTACAAATTCATGACGAATGATCTTTTGCAGTTCTGCTTCATCATGCAATGCCGGGTTGATAAAAATGGAATTACCAAAAGTGAAAGGGATAATATCTTTATTGACCTGGTAAATATTCATTTCGCCTCCTGATAACAACGTGGCGTTATTGCGCACCCTGCGGTAAGATATATAGAGCAGTAAGAGACGTACGCTCAATACCAGTATGCCTGCCAGCAGCAGCAGCAATGACCAGTCCCACCGGTCCCATCCATGAACCGTGCGCGGCCATACAGCTTCTCCACGTGTATGGATCGTAATCGCAGGAATTAATTTCACCATTTCTGCATCCATCCAGGCATTCTTCTGCAGGGAGGGGGTAATATCGATGAATGCGATCACAAACGAAAGAAAGGTATACCCAGCTAGGTACCAGCGGTTCCAGTTATAGAACGTGAGTTTTCTCAATATCAATTGATAAAACAGGTATACCACCACCAGGCTGACTGATAACTTAATGATGTATTCAAATAAAAAAAGCATAATTCACGGTTGATGGGTTACGGGTAACGCTATTTCTTATTTCCTTCGATGAGATCGATGATCTCTTTCAATTCTTTGGCGGATAGTTTCTTTTGTTCCACAAAAAAATTGACCATCTCCTTATACGAGTTATCAAAATATTCTTTCACCACATTCCCCATAAACTTTTTTTTATACTCCTGCTCGCTGATGGCGGGTTTATAGATATAGGTATTACCGGAGGCGCGGCTGACCAGGTATCCTTTCTTTTCCAGGTTCTTCACCGTAGAAGCCACCGTGGTATAAGGAGGAGGATCGGTCATACTTTCCATAAAAGATTTGATATTGCTTTCGCCGGTACGCCAGATGGCCAGCATGGCTTCTTCTTCCTGGTAAGTGAGTTTTTCCATTTCTACGAAGTTTTCGTAAAGATTACGAATTTTTCGTAGACCTCCAAATCTTTCCCGCGATTTATGCGGATATCTTGTTTTGCATTTGTTAATTTCTATGTAAGAAGAGCAGAATGTTGTTTCTTTGAAGGATGAAAAAACTAATCCTATTCCTGGTAATAGCCATTCCGGCTTTAGGCGCTTCGGCCCAGACCGATTCCACTTCTCTTCCCCCGTACAAACGTTTTCCTACTGTTCCCCCTTTCCGGATACTGATGACCGATAGTACTTCCTGGTATGACAAGGCGGACCTGCCGAAGAAAACAGCGGTCATGATCATGATCTTCAATCCTGAATGCGATCATTGCAAGCATGAAACAGAAGAGATCATCAAAAACATCGACAAGTTCAAAAACATTGAGATTGTCATGGCAACACCCCGTGATTTTTCAGAAATGAAAGCATTCTACGGCCATTACGACCTGAAACGTTTCTCCAATATAAAAGTGGGACGGGACACCAAATTCACCCTGCCCGTTTTCTACGACATACGAAGCCTCCCCTATCTTGCTTTTTATGACAAGAAAGGAAACCTGATCGATACGTTTGAAGGTTCCATGCCTGTTGAGAAGGTGCTGGCAAAGTTTAACCAGTGAGGAAGTAATGCTGGATTTTAATTTTAAGTGTCAAATTAACATGATACATACATGGCATTTAAAATCTAAAATTTAGAATGTAACCGTAACGCTCTTACCGCTCAGCACTTATCTTTGCAGCGCAAATAATTTCCTCATTCGATAAATTCCCATTCATGAAAGTAACTGTAGTAGGCGCGGGTGCTGTTGGAGCCACTTGTGCTGATAATATCGCCCGCAAAGAGCTGTGCGAAGAACTGGTCTTGCTGGATATCAAAGAAGGTATTGCAGAAGGTAAGGCACAGGATATGATGCAAACGGCTGCCTTGCTGGGTTTTGACACCCGTATTGTCGGCAGCACCAACGATTATGCTAAAACAGCCAATAGCGATGTAGTAGTGATCACATCCGGTTTGCCCCGCAAACCCGGTATGACCCGCGAAGAACTGATCGGTGTAAATGCCGGTATCGTAAAAACAGTATGTGAGAATATCCTGAAATATTCTCCCAATGCGATCATTATCGTGATCAGCAACCCGATGGATACGATGTGCTATCTCGCACTTACTTCAACCGGCTTGCCCAAGAACAGGGTCATCGGTATGGGTGGTGCACTCGACAGCAGCCGCTTCAGGTACCAATTGAGCCAGCATCTTGGCTGCAGCCCTGCCGATCTGAATGCAGTAGTCGTAGGTGGTCATGGTGATACAACGATGATCCCCTTGATACGCCTGGCAACCTGGAACAGTGTACCTGTTACCAATTTCCTCAGTAAAGAACAACAGGATAAAATCATAGCCGATACAATGGTCGGCGGCGCTACGTTGACCAAACTCATTGGCACTTCTGCCTGGTATGCGCCAGGTGCTGCCGGCGCCGCGATGGTAGAAGCGATCGTGCGTGACGAAAAGAAATTGATCACCTGCTGCGTTTCACTGGATGGCGAATACGGACAGAAAGATATCTGTCTTGGTGTTCCTGTGATCATTGGCAGAAATGGTTGGGAAAAGATCCTTGATTTCCAACTGAACGCTGAAGAAAAAGCCACATTCGCCAAGAGCGCTGATGCAGTAAGAGCCATGAATGATGTGCTGAAGAGTTTATAATAATTATGAGTTATGAATTATGAATGGCTGTACCAGTATTCACCATTGACTATTGACTACTATCATTCATAATTCATAACTCATAATTTCTTTCTACATAATAGCACCACCTGTTCAGCTTTCCTTCAAAATCAAACGGTGTTGTCGCTTTTGTAATATCCTTTATACCTGCGGCTTTTATCTTTTCCTTTTCGATAACAAAACTGCGGAGATTGGTGCTGAAGTAAAGAATACCGGCAGGTTGCAGGGCAGCTAAACAATCATTGATCAGTTCCACATGATCGCGCTGGATATCTAAAAAGTCCTCCATCCGCTTACTGTTGCTGAAAGTAGGAGGGTCCATAACAATGAGATCAAAAGAACCGGGCTGTATTTTCTTAAGATATTGCTTCACATCGGCATGAACAAACCGGTAAACAGCTTCGTCTGTAAAATGATTCAGCTTCATATTACGTTGCGCCCAGTCAAGATAGGTGTTGGAAAGATCGACTGTCACTACTTCTTTTGCCCCACCCGCTGCTGCATACACAGAGAAAGAACCGGTATAAGCAAATAAATTCAGTATCCTCCTCCCCTGGCTTTGCACTCTTACCATCTGCCGGGTAATCCGGTGGTCAAGAAATAAACCGGTATCGAGG